>NZ_JAZTXC010000047.1:0-1757 GCF_045636185.1 Methanobrevibacter sp.
TCCAATGGATGTAATATTCCATATAGTGTCTGCAGTGACAACAACAGGTGCAAATATTGCAAGTTCCAGCGAATTGGCATCTTGGGCAACTCCTTCATTGATTATTATCATGATGTTGATGGTTATGGGTGGTTCATCCGGATCAACTGTAGGTGCTGTAAAGACCATTAGGGTAATTACCTTCTTAAGAGGAATAAACCTTACCGTTACAAATGTAATTGCTCCTAAAAGAGTTGTGAGTGCTAAGATAGCAAACAGAACATTTAATGAAAGGGAAATAAAGGAAGCATCCTCATACATAATGGTTTACTTGATGTTTCTGATCATATCATGGATAATAATGACTTTCTATACAAATGACCCAATCAATTCCTTGTTTGATGTGACCTCTACAATAGGTAACGTTGGATTAAGTACCGGCATAATAAATGGAAGCTTAGCCACATTCCCTAAAATAATGCTGATATTCTTGATGTGGATAGGAAGATTGGAGATCATCCCTATCTTACTTACAATACAATTAGGATTCAGAACATTTGAACAAAGCTTAAAATTAGCTAAAAGAAAGTTCAGAAGAATAATTAGCATAGGATAATCCCTACTTAATTACTCCCAAATTCAAAAGGGAATTAACATAAGATAATACATAATTTAATTACTCATAAAATCATAATTATAGTATTGAAAGTTAAGTGGGGAAAATCAATGGTTAGTGAAGCGGAAATTATACTCATAACTGAACAAGTATTATTCATAATTTTAGCAGTGATATTCTTCTTTGGACTTTATTTTGTTAGTTCATACATAATTAAATATCTGAAGAGAAATAGGCATAACAGGTTATTGAATGCAACCGAATATTTGCCTAAGGAAGAGACTCAAACATTAAAGCAAGTCTTTTATCTTATAATCATAACACTTTGTTTTGTAGATATCCTTTATTCCCTAGTATTTTGGGCATCAGATGACTTTTACAGACATTTCATTTTCTATGATACCCTTGTATCATTGATAGGCTGTCTGGCAATTAAAAAAGATACTCTAACAGAAAAAATAATCATAATATTTTTAATCCCTCTTTCCTCATTGCTACACTCTACCTTTGATGACCCTGCAATCTTATTAGTGATATTATTAGCTGTCCACTTTATAGGATTAGCTTATGTGATTAAAGTCTATTACGGCAAATTTATTCATTATACTGAATCAAATGGACTGGGAATAAGTATCCTATTGTTATTTGGACTTGTATTTGTAAGTTTTATTTTTACATCCTTTGCTGAAGGGAAAAATCTATTAGATTCATTAGTAATGGTTTCAAATGCATTCACAAGTAATGGATATGCAGTATTGGGAGATACCCCTTTAGGTAAATTAAACAGCATATTCTTAGTCTGGGGAGGATATATCCTATCAGGTGTTGGTACCGCAACATTAGCTACAGCACTTGTCTCAAGACACTTCAATAAAAGATTTGAAGAGTTGGAAGAATTAATTAAAAACAATAGCACTAACAATAACAATAACGCTGCCAATAATGCTGTAAGTTCTGATGATTTAAAAAAAGAGGATTAAATTAAAAATAGAAAATGAATAAAAAATAGAAAATGAAATTCCATTAATTTAATTAAAATTTCGTTTAATTAAATAATGAAATCATTAAGCAGATTGTCTTTTAATTGGTGGGACATAACGTTTAAGCAATAAGGATAAACTGATTACAGTTACAGAACTTAATGCCATAGCTAACCCGGCCC
>NZ_JAZTXC010000048.1:0-2601 GCF_045636185.1 Methanobrevibacter sp.
CATGTTATTTTTAAAGACTACTTTAAATACATCATTTTCTTTAACTGGGACATATTCATTTAATTTAATGGTCTTAAATCCTGAAAATTCGCTTGTACCGTTTTGTGTGATTTTCAGCTCACCATTAACATATATTTTAAGTTCATAATCTATGCCTGAATCGTTAAAGTAAGTACCCACAGCGCCCAAAAGATTATTGGCAACAGCGGTGTATTCATTTGAATAAAATGTGTAATTTTTATCCGTTCCTCTAAGTCCCCTCAAATCCGTTTGGTAATTATATTTGTAATTCTCAGTATTTTCAATTATAAATGCAGTTGCATGGGGTGTTTCATAAATTCCCTCTGCATCAGGAGACAATAATGAAGTATCATAATATGAAATGTATTGGTATCCATTGATGCCTGTCTCTTTACCCCAGCTGTTTTTTAATATCCATGCGCCATCACCTGGAGGGGTAATATTGAAATTATCTTTGCTGTAGTTATCATCCCATCCGACAAGAGAAACCGTGTGGGTGGCTACATAAGTATCATTATGGTATAATGAAATGGTTTCAGTATCAGTTCCATCAGTAAAATAGTTTACTGCAACAGCACCGTATTTTAATATTGCCTGTTTGATTAAATTATTTGTTTCATTAGTATTGATATAATCAGCTGGTTTCTTTATAGGGATTAAAATTGCATCCTGGACGTGTATTTTATTTATATCAATAATATCAGATACTTTACCTATTTCATCATAAGTGTCATATTCTTCAGGTACCGGGCCAAGCCAACTTAAGATATGTCCTAATGCCAGTGCTTGACTACCTCCCTCTGTAGCTTCAGTGCTACCGTATTTACTATAGATTATTCCATTATTTCCCAGATTGTTTTCTGAAAAATCATATTCTACATCGGTTGCTTTTAATAAAGCAGATTCCAAACCACTTATCACACCGAAATCCCAACAATAACCTTTACTTAATTGATCTTTAACAGGACTGTCCCATCCCCATTCACGCAAATCAAATCTGACAGGGAGCTTTGTAACATTAAGGCCATTATTCCCTACATCAATTTTCGCACCTTCATTAACAACTACATATGGGTAAATTTTATTTTCCCAATTAAATTCATCATTATTTACAGTATTATTCTCGTTGAGATAATCAACAGTGAAGATTGAAGAAATACTATACTTGGAATTGTTGAAAAATGAATTTTTAATATATGGGCTTGAATCATAAGCATAAATCGTATTCGGATTCAATATATTGCTATTTTCAACTTTATTTCCAATAAATACTGCATTTTCAACAGTAAAATTTGTCAATTCAACGTAATTTGCTCCACCATTTTTAAATGCGTAATTATTATTAAATTCACTATTTTTTAAGTTAAAATCTGTCATTGAGGCATATATTGCCCCTCCGCTTACAGCCGCATTATTATTGTTAAATTTGGAATTTTCAATATTTAGTATACCATTTAACTGTAAGATAGCACCACCAAATCCACTATTACAATTAATGAATGTTGTATTGATTACATTAATGCATTTTGAAGTATGTTTTGGTTCATTGTAAACATCTGCAAATATTGCCCCTCCGTTTTTTTGTGATTTGGTATTTATAAAGTTACAATTTTCTATAGTCATTTCATTCGGAAGATCTTTTATTCCTATTGCTCCTCCACTTATCAATGCACTCAGGTTGACAAAATCACAATTTCTAATTTTTCCGCTACTATTTGAGAAATAAATTGCAGTAGCATAATTGGAAGTTGAATTTACAAAAGAGGTATTTTCAATGGAAATTAAAGATTTTTGCAAGTAAATTAAACTCCATTTTGTATTTTCATTTTTTAAAATTCCATTCTTCAGGATTAATTCACTAAGTTCAGCATAAAGAGAACTTCCTGATTCGCTTGCTTTGTTATTGTTGAGTATTATATTGTTTATTGTGGTTTTACCTATTACATATATTGCGCCGCCCATTTCGGCCTGGTTATTGTTTAGTGTTGCATTGTCTATTGTAGTATGACCCATCGTGGTGATTGCTCCTCCAGTTGAGTTTGCTTTATTGTTTTTGAATGTTGAATTGTTTATTGTGGTTTTACCCATTGTGAGGATTGCTCCTCCATTTATAGCTTGGTTGCTGATGAAAGTAACATTGTTTAATGTAAGTATTCCATCGGCATGTATTGCCCCACCTTCTTCCGCATGGTTATCGGTGAAATTACAGTTTGCCACAGTTGTATTATGGTCTGGATATATTGTACTTTCATTGTTTATTTCTTTATTGATAGCTATTGCCCCACCTTTTGTTGCATTATTGGCAATGAAATTGCAGCTGAAGCTAATATTATCAGATTCATCAAAGAAATTAATTCCTCCTCCGACTAGTGCATTGTTGGCTATGAAATTACCTTTTATTGTTATGTTGTATGGTGTCATTCTATAATTTAGCGCCCCACCATATAGGCTTGCGCTGTTTTCGATGAAATCACATTCCAATACGTTGTTGCTTGATGTATTTTTGAAGGTTATTGCACCGCCGTTACCGTTAATTTCATCTATTAGGCCGTGGGCTTCATTGTGTATGTATTTTCCTTT
>NZ_JAZTXC010000049.1:0-25326 GCF_045636185.1 Methanobrevibacter sp.
TCTATTGCTGCTGGTGATAGTGTTACTTTAACTGTGGTTGTTCATGTTACTGCTGCTGGTATGGTTGCTAACAATGTTACTGTTACTTCTAAGGAAAATGATACTAATGTTACTAATGAGACTCCTGAAGTTACTGTTAAACCAGACGTTAAATTGAATATTACTAAGGAGTTAATTACTACTGGTGATATTTATGCTGATGATAATATTACTTACGTTATTGTTGTAAGTAATAATGGTGTTTCTGAGGCTACTAATGTTGTGGTTGAGGATATTATCAAAGGTTATGGTGTAATTACTAGCTGTACTGATGAATCTGGTTATGATTATGGTGATAGTGGTTATTGGATTATTCCTAGTGTTGCTGCTGGTGATAGTGTTACTTTGACTGTGATTGTTCATGTTACTGCTGAAGGTACTATTGCTAACAATGTAACTACTAAGTCTGATGAAAATGACACTCCTGTTACTAATGAAACTCCTGAAGTTCCAGTTAAACCAGACGTTAAATTAAATGTCATTAAGGATTTAATTACTGTTGGTCCGATTTATGCTGGTGACGATATTACTTATGTAATTGTTGTAAGTAATAATGGTGTTTCTGAGGCTACTAATGTTGTGGTTGAGGATATTATCAAAGGTTATGGTGTAATTACTGGCTGTACTGATCAGGATGGTAAAGATTATGGTGACAGTGGTTCTTGGATTATTCCTAGTGTTGCTGCTGGTGATAGTGTAACTTTAACTGTTGTTGTTCATGTGGTTGCTAATGGTACTATTGCTAACAATGTTACTGTTACTTCCAAGGAAAATGATACTAATGTTACTGATGAAACTCCTGAAGTTCCAGTTAAACCTGATGTTAAATTAAATGTTACCAAGGAGTTAATTACCACTGGTGATATTTATGCTGATGATAACATTACTTATGTAATTGTCATAAGCAATAACGGTGTTTCTGAGGCTACTGGTGTTAAAGTGATTGATAATATTAAAGGTGATGGTAAAATTACCAAGTGTGTTGATCAGGATGGTAAAGATTATGGTGACAGTGGTGTTTGGACAATTGATTCTATTGCTGCTGGTAAGAATGCTACTTTAACTGTGACTGTTCATGTGCTTGCTAATGGTACTATTGCTAATAGTGTTGTTGTTACTTCCAAGGAAAATGATACTAATGTTACTGAGGATACTCCTGAAGTTCCGGTTAAACCTGATGTTAAATTGAACATTACTAAAGAGTTAGTTACTACTGGTGATATTTATGCTGATGATAACATTACTTACGTCATTGTCATAAGCAATAACGGTGTTTCTGATGCTTTCAATGTTGAAGTTGAAGATATTATCAAAGGTAATGGTGTAATTACTGGCTGTACTGACCAAGATGGTAACGAGTATTCAGGCAGTGTTTGGATTATTGACAGCGTTGCTGCTGGTGATAGTGTAACCTTAACTGTAACCGTTCATGTTACTGCTGAAGGCGCTATTGCTAACAATGTAACTGCTAAGTCTGATGAAAATGACACTCCTGTTACTAATGAGACTCCTAGTGTTGATGTTTTACCTGATGTCAAATTGAACATTACAAAAACAATTGTAGGAGAAATTACAGAAGTCTATGTCGGAGATGAAATTGTCTACAATATTACTGTAACCAACAATGGTGTATCCGGCGCTACTAATGTCAGTGTTTCAGAAAAATTATCTGATCTTGTTGTCGTTACCGGTGCAAGCGATGCAGGCTGGAACAATGTTACCAAAGTTTGGAATGTAGATGCTCTTGCAGCTGGCGAAAGCAAATCATTATTATTAACTGTTAAAGTTATTAATAACGGTACTGTTGCCAATGCGGTTGTTGCTCATTCAACTGAAAATACAACTGATGTTCCTGCAAACAGTACTAATGTGACTGCTCTTCCTGATGTCAGATTAAACATTACTAAAACTTCAAACGTAACTTATGCCAAAGTTGGAGACAATGTCGAATTCACTATTGTCGTAACAAACAATGGTTTGTCTGATGCAACCAACGTTGCTGTAAGTGATGTTTTAGATAATGCATTCAAACATATAGAAGGAGGCAGTTATGATGCTGCTACACGCACTGTGACCTGGAATATCGAAAGAATTGAAGCTGGAAAATCCGCTGAAGTTTATGTTATTGTCAATCTCTTGACTGACGGTACTTTTGCTAATGTTGCTTCTGCTCATGCAGATGAAAACACTACTGAAGTTACCGATACCAGTGACAATATCACTGTCAGACCTGAGATTGTATGGACTATTATTAAAGAAGCTGATGTATCTACCGCTTATGTCGGAGACTTAATCAACTTTACAATTACTGTATTTAATAATGGACCTTCCAATGCAACTGGAGTTGCAATCGATGATATATTAAATGTGGACTTCGAAATTGTTGATGCCAGTGAAGGTTATTGGGTATATGACCTCAATAAGATTCAATGGGACATTCCTGATCTTAGAAGCGGTACTGGTTACACTGTCTGGGTACAGGTAAGAGCTAAAAACGATGGAGATTATGTCAACTGGGCTCACGTATCATCTGACGAAAGTCAAATCGCTACATCCAACAAGACATCTGTTAGTGTATTGCCTCTTGTTGATGTTGCTATTGATTTAAGTGTTGATAACGCTACACCTGACATTAACGGCATAGTTGTTATTAATTTAACACTTAAGAATAACGGTCCTTCAACCGCAACTCAAATTGTAGGTAAATTAAATAGGGACTTCTTAAATGGATTGGAAATCATTTCAATAGACTCCAAGGATATTATTTTCCATTCAGGTGATCTATTGGCATATGCTTTATCCGACATATTAAGAATCAATGAAGACGGTACTTTCGAACTTGATTACTTGGCTCCTGGTCAGGAAGTTTCTGCAACCATTAAGGCTCGTGTAATTCGTGACGGAACTATTGTGGTTGACGGTGATGTATCTGAACATGAAAAAGATTCAAATCTTTCAAACAACCATGATGAAGTGGTCTTGAATGTACATTCATTAGTTGACTGGACTGTAAACAAATCAGTAAATGAAACTAATCCGACAATCGGCGATGTAATTGAATACACAGTTACTGTCGTTAACAACGGTCCTTCCAATGCAACTGGTGTTGTTGTTAATGAAAAACTGCCTGATGGAGTTGTCTATGTCTCTGATAACAGCGCAGGTAAATACAACCCTACTACTGGTGTCTGGAATGTTGGTGAGTTACAAGCTAACGAAACTGCAACCTTGACTGTTAAAGTCAGAGTTAACAAGGTTGGAGAAATCACTAACTTCGTTGATGTAAATTCCACTCAAGATATAACTAACCCTGATGATGCCAAAGACAATGTAACCATCAATGTTAAAGATCTTGATAAGGTAGACATCAAAGTGACCAAGACAGTAAACAACACAAGACCTTACTTAGGTGATTTGGTTGTATACACAATTACAATAAGCAATATCGGCAAAACAACTGCAACCGGAGTTATTGTATATGAAGATTTACTTTACGGCTTAAATTATATTTCCGATGATAGTAATGGTCAGTATGACTCCTATTTCGGTATGTGGAACATTGGTGTTCTCAATCCTGGTGAAACCAGAGTATTGAACATCGTAGTTCAAGTTATTAAGTTAGGTGAAATCACCAACTTCGTTGTTGTGGATTGCGATCAGGAATTCGAAAATGATACATCACGCTTTGATAATGTAACAATCGAAGTTATCGAACCTCCTGTACCGGAACAAAATGATACGGTTGTTCCTCATAAAGCTGATGTCAGACTAAGAGAAGCTGGTAACCCATTAATGATGTTGCTTGTAGTATTGTTGTCTGTTGGTGTCTGTGCAATACGTAGAAAACAATAAAATGTTTTTGGGAGTTTTTTATAAAACTCCTACTTTTTTTTATTTTGAAGATTTAATTTTAATTTTTTTTTAGTTTGTGTATATCATTGCATAATTTGTTTCATTTTTTTTATTTGATGGCAAAAATAAAAAAATGATAAAGAAAAAATTTAGAAAAGATATTTTCGGACATTCTTCCATGCCGTTTAATTAAAATTTCGGTTAATATTTTTAATTGTTATAGAAATTCTGTCATAAATTAATGTAGGTATATTTCATCTGATTGATTTCATAAAATAAAAATAAATATCATCAATATCTAATCTACATGTGCAGATTAAAATTTATTATTTTTTCAATTCTGTAGTTAACACATTTGTTAGATTCTTCTATATTTTGCATTAACTTTTAAATATTTTGTAAAATATATATTATACTACCTGTAACTGTACAGTATGAAATAATTATTTTGGTTTATCATAATTTCGTGTTTTTAAAAGATACGGGTTTGGGATAAAAAAAAGAATTGAGGAAGATTTATGAGTGAAGTTAATAAATGGGATTCTCCATTGTCATTTATTCTGGCAATGGTTGGGGCTGCTGTCGGATTAGGTAATATTTGGCGTTTCAGTTATGTGCTTTATTCCAATGGTGGTGGAGCATTCTTCATCCCTTATCTTGTTGCAATTTTTCTCATGGGTATTCCATTTTTAATTTTGGAATATGGAATAGGCTTTTCATATAAGGATTCATTTCCAAATATTTTTAAGAAAATAAATCCCAAATTGGAACTCGTATCCTGGATTCTGGTCCTGATTGTATTCATGGTTGGTATTTATTATGTTGTTATTGTTGGCTGGGATTTGATATATTTAATTTCAAGCGCTAATTTTTCATGGGGAAATAATCCGGCACTTTACTTTGCAAATTCTGTTGGAGGAAACAATGACTTATCACATATAACATCCTTTATGATTCCAACTCTCATCGCTGTTTTGGTAATCTGGTTTTTGGTATGGTATATTTCCCATAAGGATTTAAGCCGAGGCATCGGTAGGTTTTCAAAAATCATAATACCTGCTCTTTTTCTTATGATGGCAATAATTATTGTTTATTCAATTTTTCTTCCCGGATCATCCATAGGTATCAACACTTTGCTGAATCCTGACTGGAACTCTTTAACAAAAGTCGAAATCTGGCTTGCCGCATTTTCACAAATTCTATTTTCATTAAGTATGGGCCAGGCCATTGCAATGAGCTATGCAAGTTACCTGCCTGAAAAGGCCAGATTAATAGATGATGTATTTGTTGTTGTTGCATGTAACTGTTTATTTGAAATATTTACTGCATTCGGTATATTTTCAGTATTGGGATACATGTCTGCAACTTCAGGAACACCTATGGTTCAGCTGGTAAGTGAAGGAACTGGGCTGGTCTTTATAGTTTTCCCAACGATTTTCAATATGATGGGACCTGTTGGACATATCTTTGCTCCATTTTTATTCATAGCAATTTTGTTTGCGGGAATAACATCTGCAATGGCAATAATTGAGCCTATGGTTAATTCAATCATGCACAAATTTGATTGGACTCGTAAAAAAACTGTCACCGTGCTGGCATGTATCGGATGCTGTCTGTCATTGATTTTTACAACTGGAGCTGGCAGTTATCTTATTGAGGTTGTTGATACATTTTTAAATAATTTTTGTTTAATTCTTCTTATTGCTATCCAGTGTATAGTTTTCACACGTTATATTGATATGGATTCACTCATGTCTCTATTAAATAAAAATAGTAAATTTAAAGTAGATACGCCGTGGATATATATTATTAAGTATATTTTGCCTGTATGTTTATTGTTTATGTGGATCTGGGGAGTATTCGATTTGATTGGGGGTACTGACATGTTTGAACTTGCAGTCTTTGCTGTTTTAACAGTTGTAATTTTAGTAACCAGCAGAATTCTATCAAAAGCCAAATCAAAGAATTAACTTATATGGATTCATATATTTTTTGAAATTTACAATTTCTGACTTGAAAATATCCGAAAATATCTAAAACTTTAAATACTATTAATTTAATATAATTTATTAATAGTTATGATTATTGAAATGTCTTATTTTCTTCATAACGATTATTTAATATTATTTCATTATTATAAGGAGGAGTTATTAATGGCAAGATTTGAAGAAGCAGAAAACAGAATGTTCAATATTAAAATCTGCTTAAAATGTAACGCTCGTAACCCTGCTGGTGCAACAACTTGTAGAAAATGTGGTTACAAAGGTTTAAGATACAAAGCTAAAGAACCAAGAGGATAGATTTATTCTCTTTTCTTTTTTTACTATTTTTTTAATTTTTATTATAAAAAAAATCCTATTTTTGAATTTACAGACAAATGGATAGATAATATTTTTTTCTAAATCATTAATTTAATATATAATTTTAAATAAAGGTATGTCTATGAAAGATGTTGAAGCGTACATTAGAAATATATTGGAAACTAGAAAAGTTCATTTTACTTTAATTGATCCTGATGAACAGACACCTGAAGAGGCTTTAAATATTGCAACTGAGGCTATTGAAGGTGGTACTGACGGTATTATGATTGGTGGTTCAACTGTCAATAATGAAGATGTTGAAAATACCTGTAAAATATTATCCGAAAACATTGCGGTTCCTATAATCATATTTCCTGGAAACACAAGCAGCGTAAGCAAATATGCTGATGCTATATTCTTTATGAGTTATCTTAACTCCAATAATCCTTACTGGATAATCGGAGCACAGGCTCTCGGTGCATTATCCGTTAAAAAATCCGGAATTGAAGTATTGCCTATGGGTTATATGGTTGCAGAACCTGGTGGAACTGTCGGATGGGTTGGGGATGCTAAACTGGTCCCTAGAAACAAGCCTAAAATACCTGCCGCATATGCAATGGCTGCCGAAGCATTAGGAATGAGATTCTTCTATATTGAAGCCGGTTCCGGTGCTGACAAACCGATTCCTCCCGAAATGGTTGCATACACTAAAAGGGCTACTGATGACATGATTGTCGTTGTTGGTGGTGGTATCCGTGATGCTAAAGCAGCTTATACTGCAGCAAAAGCTGGCGGGGATATTATAGTCACCGGTACTGTTGTAGAGGAAACCGATGATGTTAAAGCTAAAATTCAAGAACTTACGGGAGCTATTAAAAAAGCTTCCATGGAGTAGTCTTCAACTGCTCTACCACTAATTTTTTTTATATATATTAACATATTAACTATTATGTTAAAATCCTTGTATATTAAAGCACTAAATAACAGAAGATATATTCAACCAGAACCAGAAAAAAATAGTGATTTCTCTTTAGATGGCAAATGGTTTGACAGGCCTTTTGCTAAAAGCAATAAAGATTTTTCTATAGCTGCTGGAGATGGAAGCTTCAATATTAAGAAGTTTCTAATGTTCAATTACTGTCCGGTTTCTGCTGAGGCACTTATTTATGATGGGGATTTGAAAAACATTGAACAGTCAGAAATATTTGAAATGGAGCATGTCCCATTCATAAAGGAACTGATTCCAAATTACATGTCCATATTTGAGTTGAAATGCTGTCTGAAGGCTATTAATGAATATGATGTTGATTATTATCTCTTTGACGGATCCATATTTGGAGACCTGCAGAACCATTATCCGAAAGGTGCAAAGCAGCCGGCAGACCTGAAGGAAAAACTGGATGGGGGAGTTTTAAGCTATTTCGTGGATAAGGTTAATGACCTGTCCAATCTTGACCTGTCATTTCCTCTAATAAAAAAGCAGGTCTATGCCCACCCGTCCAAGGAACTGGATGAGGTCTATGACCTGTATCTCTCTTCAATTGAAAAGCTTCTGGTTTTAAGGGAAGTTTTAAAGAGCAATAAAAAAGTCATTTCTATCTCTAAAACTTCATCAAATAACGATTTGTTCCGCAGCAATGCTCCGGATATTGGAATTTTGGACCAGCTCACTCAAAAGCAGGGAATTTCTGATATCATTAGGAAAAAGGTTGAAAGCAGCATTGCAGTTCCTTTCCCTGTATTTGATGAGTTCTTTTCCAAGTTATGGTTCACGATATTTTACGTAAGGCTGGAAGAGAATAAGAATGTTTTGAAGGTGGAGCTTCCATATTGGGCTGAGGATGATGAGGTTGCGGAAATCATTGAAATAATTAAAAGGGATTCTGCCGAAGGCTATCCCTATCTGCTTAACAAGGCGCATAATGATGTTATAATTACAAACAAACATGTTGATGAACTTTTAAAGATTAGTAGAATTTATGAAACCACAAATAGGGAACAGTTAAGGAAGTGATAAAATGGTAGTAGGTTTTTGTGTTGGTGAAATCTCCTTGACGGAGTTAACGTTTATTTCAGACAAGATGCCTCAGGTCGGTGAATATGTTACTGTAGACTATGACGGCAAAAAGGTTTTGGGAATGGTTGAAAATCTGGTTAGGGGAAACGATGCTTTAAACATTGATTTGCATGATGTTGATGCAATCCAAACGATTGCTCGCATAGGCGGCAGTGACTATTATATTAAGGGAAAGGTTAAGCTTTTAGGTGATGTCAATGATAATTTGAAGCTGCCAAGAACTCCTGCACTTCCTGGAACCCCAATAAAGCTTGCAGACAAGGAAATATTGAATGAAGTATTCAAGGTTAAAAATCCTATCCGGCTGGGGACTCTGGTCAATCAAAGTGACATTGAAGTCAATGTGGAAGGAAATCCAATATTGAACAGGCATTTGGCAATATTGGCAATGACAGGTGCGGGTAAATCCAATACCGTTGCAGTACTGATGGACCAGCTTCTCTCATACAGCGTACCTATTTTTGTTTTTGATATGCATGGAGAATATAGGGATGCGGATTTTCCGAATGGTGATGTTAATGTAATTCAGCCTAAAATCAATCCTGTATACATGTCCATTCATGAGATTAGAAGACTGGTCAGCATTCCGAATTCTGCAGTCATTCAGGAAAGATTTTTCAGGAGAGCCTTCAATAAGGCTCAGAGTATGGTTAGCGGAGCAACGGCACATACCTCCAATTTCCTACAGCTGATTGTGGATATTCTAACAAAGGAAGCGAACTTTGATGAAGACGGAAATGTGGGAGCCAATGTGGATAAGAGAATAGTCGATGTCATCAACAAGGTTGAAGATGCAATGGACAAGTATGGTAACCTCTTTGACAATAACAAGGGCAATATCTTAACAACCATTAAGGTTGGCCAGGTAAATGTATTGGATTTAAGCCAAACCGATGAATCTGTAGCTGAAGTTCTTGTAAGTCATATCTTAAGGAATGCCCTTCAAAGAAGAAAAAACTATTTCCATGGAGGATCCGACAAAACATTGGACCATCCGGTATTCTTCGTTATAGAAGAGGCCCATATTCTGGCTCCAAATAAGCGCGATTCACAGTCCAAGCATTGGATTCAAAGGGTTGCAAGGGAAGGACGTAAGTTCGGATTGGGATTATGTCTTGTAAGTCAGTCTC
Source organism: Methanobrevibacter sp. (assembly GCF_045636185.1). Taxonomy (GTDB): domain Archaea; phylum Methanobacteriota; class Methanobacteria; order Methanobacteriales; family Methanobacteriaceae; genus Methanocatella. Next base: position 9,399 of record NZ_JAZTXC010000049.1, read on the forward strand.
CAAAGACTGTTGACCATGACGCATTGTCCCAGATGAACAACATGATTATCCTAAGGCTTGTGGAACCTGAAGACCAAAGACATGTCCAGTCAGCTTCAGAATCTTTATCAAAGGATTTAATCAATCAATTGCCTTCTTTGAATGTTGGTGAAGCTATTGTTTTGGGTTTGATGAGTAAAGTGCCTACATTAGTTAAGATTGATGAGTTTAAGGGTCGCCGCACTGGAGGTGATTTGGATATTATTGGAGACTTAGCATCATTCAATGAAAGTGAAGAGGAGGAAATAGAGTCTCAAGAAAGGGAAAGTCTTGATTTGGGATATGATTATTAGTTTGGGTCAATATTGACCTTAGATTAAACAAAAATCTTATATAATTAATTCATTAAAATATAAAATAGTTAAATACTTTATAAGTGTTTAAATTGGTTATATACAAAAATTAAAAAAGGTAATATAATGAAATTTGCACATTTAGCAGACACTCATTTAGGTTATCGTCAATTTGGTTTATTTGAACGAGAAAAAGACTTTTATGAAGTGTTTGATAAGATTATTGATAGAATAATAGAAGAGAAAGTTGATTTTGTAATACATAGTGGAGACCTGTTTGATAATGCAAGACCATCTCCTTTAGCCCTTTTTACATTTCAAAAGGGTTTGATAAAACTCAAAAATGCAAATATTCCCGTTTATGCTATTGCAGGAAACCATGATAGCGTACTGCGCAAGGGATCAATTCCTCCACAGGTATTATTCAAGAAATTTGGTTTGAAGGTAATCAGTCCAATCAATACAAATTATATGTATAAAGATGTTTTCATTGGGGGATTGCCGTTTTATCCATCATCACAATATAAGAATCTAAAAAACAAGCTTTCAGATTTATCTAAAAAAGCAGCCAATCATGAAAAATCAATATTAGTATTGCACCAGGGCATTGACAAGTATTTTAACTTGCAGTACGAGTTGGAAATCGGTGATGTTCCAGACAATTTCACATATTATGCTATGGGACACCTTCACAACTATATTCATGATGATTTTGGTGAGGGAAAACTGGTTTATCCGGGATCCAGTGAAATCTGGAAAACAAATGAACTTGAAGATTATAGGAAAAATGGAAAGGGTTTTATCATAGTGGATTTGGATGGTAAAAAGCCTGTTGTCAATAGAATTGCAATTACGCTTCCCCGTGAATTCATACAAAGAACCCTTGATTATGAAGACTTGGCAAGGGGAGTTGAAGAGATAAAGGAAACGATTAGGAATTTTGATAAAAAGCCTATTCTTGACTTGACCGTTAACAATGTAACCTCAACGACCAATGCATATGAGATAATTAATGAGGAGCTAGAAGACCTGGCATTGATGATAAGGCCTAAGTTCATCACCCCTGGCGAAGATGACATAGATTTGATTATTGATCAGGAAAATGCATTGGGTCCTATTGAAGTATTGTCTTCAAGATTGGAAAGTTATGATGATGAAGACATTACAAAATTCGCTACAGAATTGTATGGATTGCTTTCCAAAGACAGAAATGATGAGGCAAGAGAATTAATCGATGAATTTTATAATGAGAAATATGCTGTCGAAGAAGAAGTGGAGGAGGATGAACAATGATTTTCAAACATTTAAAGTTAAAGAATTTCAAATCCTATGCTAATGAAATCATTAATTTCGATAAAGGAATCACAGTTATTGTTGGAGAAAATGGTGCAGGTAAATCCTCTATTTTTGAAGCCATAAGCTTTGCATTATTCAAACAGCATACTGCAGACAAATTGAATGACCTGGTTCGCAACAATACTGAAAACATGAGTGTCGAACTTGATTTCGTCTCAAGAGGTAAGGAATACAGAATCATCCGTGACAAATCAAAATCCAAAACAGTATCCAGACTATTGACTAAAACCTCAAGCGATGGAGAGTTCATGTCACTATGTTCAGGTGAAAAAGAGGTTTCCAGTACTATTCAGTCAATATTGGATATGGATGCTAATCTGTTTTTAAATGCAATCTATGTAAGGCAAGGTGAGATTGCAGAACTGGTAGACAAACAGCCTGCTGAGAAAAAACGATTGATAGGTAGATTGCTTGGTCTTGATTCACTTGAAACCGCTTGGAAAAATCTGTCTCCTTTGATTAATGAATATGAAAATAAGCAGTCAGAAATCAAAGGTATGCTTTATTCTGAATCCGCCCTTCAGGAGGAATATGATGAAAAATCCAAAGAGCTCAATGAAATGAAGGACAGGGGTCTTGAGCTTGAATCACAAATTAAAGAGGTTAAGCAGTTGAGGGATGAAATTTCCGAAAGCAAACGTACAATGGAACGTGAAAAGGAAATTTATGAAACTCAAATGAATAATCTGACTAATGAAAAGCAAACTTTGGAGAAGCTTGAAAAGGATAAGAATACTGTTCAGGAAAACCTTGATAAGATTCGTGAAGCCGAAGAGGAAATTGAACGTCTCGAGAAGTTTGTATCCAAGTTGGATGTTTATCTTGATTTTGAAAAGTCTGTTGTCAGTATCCAGTCATTAAAGGAATCCGAAATTGAGTTGGAAGATAAGATAGATTCCATCAAGGAACAAAAAAAGCTCATTCATGCTAAAAAGCAGGGATATAATGATTATTTGAAATCTGATGAACAGATTACTCAATTGAATAATAAGAAAGTTGAATTGGAAAAGGAATTGGCTACCCTTACCCAGCTTGAAAAGGATAAGAAAGATCTCTTGAAAGGAATCGAGTCAGATAGAAATGATATTGAAAAGTTCTTCTCACTTTCCAAAGAAAAACTGCTTGAGTATGGTGTCCCTCAGAATGATTTGACATCTGTTGATAACTTGAAAAAATTGGGTGATGTTACCAATGATTTCTTGGATGAAATTTCAGCAAAAATTGAAGATATGAACGATGATATCTCATCTAAAAAAGAGGAAATCGTTGCATTTAAACAGGCCATCAAAGCCAGTGAAAAACCATTGGAGGAGCTGGATGGCGTTGACAATAAATGTCCTGTCTGTCAGTCAGATATTGATGAGGCCAAAAAGGAAGAACTGATAACCCAGTATAAAAAGAATATTGAAGATAATACCAAGGCGATTGAAGAGAATGAAGAAAACATTCGTATGTTTACAAAAAACAAGGATAGCTATAAGGATAAGGAGTCCAAAGTTAAAAAGCTATCTGAAGATATCCTTGAGTATAAATATAAATTTTCAAATCTTGAAAAGGATTTGGTGCGTTTGGCTGAAATCGATGAGGGTCTTGATTCTAAAGATTACATCGGAAACAAGTTAGGTGAACTGATTCTGGAAATTGCTAAGGAGAAGGATAATCGTGAACAGTATAAGCAGGATCATGATGACTATAACCAGTCCAAAGGTGCTTTGGATGTATTGGGCAGCCAGACTGAAGTTGAATATAAGCTGAAACAGGTTAAAAATGACATTGATGTTCATGTTCAGAATATCAAGTTAGCTATTGAAAATGACTCTCACTTAAGTGGGGATATGGACAACATTGAACTTAAGGAACGTATCGATGACTTGAAAGAGAAAAACGAAGAATACAATCAGCTCAAGGGTTTCGTTCAAAATAAAAGCTCTTTCACTGCTCAATTTGATTCTATCAAAGAGGATATTGGTGTTTCCAATAATCAACTGGAAATTATTCGGAATAAAATCGATGCATCAACCTACGATAAGGAAAAATACGAACAGATTATCTATCGTGATGAAATGTATGCAAGAAGATATGAATCATTCAGCACTGAGCTATCCGAAATTAAGGGAAGGGCCAGAGAACTTATCAATGTTCATAAAACTTTATCTGAAAAAATCAAAAACAATGAAAAGTTCCAAAAAGAGTATGACAGCATTTCACAGTATCTTGTTTTGTTAAAGGATATCCGTGAATTATATGGTAAGAATGGAATTCAAAAAGAGTTAAGGAACAATTCAAGACCAGTCATACAGAAAAATACTAAAAAATTCTTCGATGACTTCAATTTCAATTATTCCGATTTGACATTGGATGAAGATTATAATGTTGTCGTAAGAGGTCCTGAAGGAGAATCATCAATGTCCATGGTTAGTGGTGGTGAAAAAATAGCTATTGCATTGGCTTTAAGATTGGGTATCACAAAATCAATGGCAAAAGGTGATCTTGAAACTATCTTATTGGATGAGCCTACAATTCATTTGGATGATGCAAGAAGGCATGAATTAATTAATCTATTAAAAGAAATGTCTCTGCTACCGCAAATGATTATTGTAACACATGAAAATCAGCTTGAAAGTGCTGCGGATAATCTGATTAAGGTAGAAAAAGAAAATGGAATTTCAAAAATAGTAAATTAATTTTTTTTTACTATTTTTTTTAAATTAATTCGTCTGAACTTTTGATGGAATCGACAATGCAGTTTCCATTCCATCCGACTATTGTCGCAGCTTTTGATTCGAGTTCTTCAGGAACTTCTTCAAGTCCATATGGTCTTACAAGAACTATTGGTATATCATACCTTTCTGCTGCTTCAACCAATTCGTCGAATTTTTCCTTATTGTCACTGTATAATCCTGCAAGTATGATTATCCTATCTATTTTTTTATAGAATTCTTCTCCTGCTGATGCATATGCTCCGGTAATGGATTCTTTCCATAGGAAGTCTACTTTTTCAAAAAGCTTTTGTGTGAACTGACGGTATTCTCCAGTTTTATCAATTCCATTACTAATGATTAAATTGTAAATCTTATCGTCCTTATCCTCTTCGAACATTCTCATCACCAATCAAAAAATATATTTTATAAAATATTTAAATTATTATTATATTTAGTATAATTTATTTTAAGGTTTTTGTTTTTTATGAAGGCGGCGGTTATTGGTTTAGGTGTTGAAGGTAAAAAGGCAGTTAATTCACTTTTAAAACATGGATGGGAAGTTTATGCAAGTGATTTAAATAGTAATATTGACTTATCTGATTTGGAATTACCAGGTATTTCTTTGAATTTTTTAGATAGTGGAGAAACTTTTTCTATTGTTTCCGATGATTTAACTTTGGATTTGGGATTCACAAATTCTGAAGCTATTGATGAATGTGATGCAATTGCCATCAGTCCCAGCATGTTTGGCGGGTCTTTTGCAAATAAGCTCTTGAGCGAAGGCAACCTTTTAAGTGATGTTTTACCTAAACATAAGAAACTTCTCACCATAGGCATTACCGGAACCAACGGTAAAACCACAACAGTTCACATGTTGAAATCCATTTTGGAAAATGCCGGAAAGAAAGTTCTTGTCGGCGGAAACGGTGGCGGAGGCTTTTCAGGATATTATGATTTAATGCTCGAAGCCGAAAAAGGGGACTATGACATTCTTCTGGTTGAAGTCTGTGACATGACATTGGATTTCTGCAATTATGCCTTTGACTTTGATATGGTAGGCTTAACAAATATAGGCAATGACCACATGGACGTTCACAAGACCATTGCCAACTATAAAGATTCTTTGGTCAGGTTTTTTGCTGATAAAGAAATTTTTACAGCATATAACCAGGATTTCAACAGTAACTTTAAGGAGGTTTCATCAAAACATATTTCCTATTTTGAATATCAGGACGAGTTAAAGGTCTTCGGTAAATTCAATAGGTTAAATGCAGGATTGGCTAGAGCTATCGCCACTGAATTGAAAGTCTCTAAAGATGTAATTAAAAGTACATTATCTGATTTTGAAGCTGTCAGTGGCCGTTTGGATGTTTATAAAATTAATGATTCTCTGGTTTATGTTGGAAAAACAGACAATTCAGATGCATTAAAATCTGTTCTCTCCGAAAGAGACTTTTACGCTATCTTCATAGGCACTCCAAGAGTTCATGAAAACCACAGGCTTGACATTGTTGATGAGGCAGTTAAATATAATCCTGAAGTCATTGTAGTTTTCCCTGGTTTGGATGATAACCTTGATCTGGTTCTTTACCGTCTGAATTACATGAAATATAGGGGTAGAATATTGACTGCCACTTCTCTGGATGACATTATTGCTTATGTTGCTGAATTTTCACATGAGGAGGCAATGCTGATTGGAGGCAATGGTCAAGATGCAATAATAAATATTCAAGAAAGGATTAAATTAATTTCAGAAAAACTCTCATAATGCATTATGTATAAATAGTAATAATGAACATATTATAAAATGTATAATTTTAGTGTGGAGTTTGTAATATGAGTTCAAAATGGAGAAACACATCAGTTAAAATTGTTTTAATTTTATTTGTTGTTTGTATATTGTTATTTGCATTTTCATTTGTACATAATACAAATTATACGGGCAAATCTTTTGCTGAAGCCTATAATTTGCCTGTAGGACAATCAATGTTCGCCGGAGATTCAATTTTAGATGAACAGGATATGATTCAAACCCCTTTCCTTGGAAATCCTTCATTTATTTTACATGAAATCACAACATTGGATTTAAATGGAATTTTAATGAGTTTGACAACAGGATTTGTTCCTTTTGATTTTTCTACTATTTCGTCAGAGGGTATTGATTCAAGTGGACATGCAAGTGGATTTAAAGGACCTGGTTTTTTAACCTTTGATGGAGATAAGTTAACTGTTAAAGCTCCAAATGAGATCATATGGGGTTACAGTAAACCGTACAAAGTTTTAACAAAAACAGAATCTGGAGTAAACCTTGTTGAAAACGGTACACTCATTAAATCTATTCCTGCTAACGAAATTCGAAGTTTACCTTACCATAATGATTTCTATAATTCTACTGCAATTGCAGAATGGTATAACGAAGATTCAGCAGTAGGCTCAAACTTTACATTAGAAAATGGAATTGTAGGTTTCTCCGACGGTAGAAATAATATCAGTTACAGTGATGTGGAACGCATATTCGGTAAAAACATTTCCGATTATGTCGATGCTTATCCATCAGGTTCCCCTATTGTTCTATATATGGGTAATACCACTGAAATTATGGGTGAAACATATTATACTTATTTGGACTCACACCCTGAATATGGTGACAGCATAAGGGAATTCAATGCAAACCAGTTTGTTGAGGCATGGAACAATACGGTTATTCCGCCTAATTGTACCGGAACGGGACATGATTATGTTTCATTTGGTTCAGCAAATGATGCTTCAGCTCCAGGTGGTAGTGCAGCACACGGTGTTTGTCCTCCTGCTAGAGCTTTAAGATCTGCAGTATTGGGTGAAGGATTTAGTTTGCCTGTCGGTATGGATGAATCTGAAAATGCAGTATTGTATGGATATAACCCTGCAAGCGGTATTACAGTAACCAATACTCATAGTTATCCAGTTAAAATTGTAATGTGGACTGAAGGATCAGGTACTAGTATGTGCATATTTTCTAAAATAGTTAGATATGTTCCTCCTAGTCAGGTTAATACTTCTAACCTCACTACTAGTTCAACTGGTACAAAGAATATTGGAAATGGATAATTTCCTACTATTTTTTCTTTTTTTATGTCAATTTCAGCTATTGTAACTGCAGCCGGAAAGAATTCCAGAATGCGAAGGGATCAGATTTCCAGAAATCTGGAAGTAAAGAATAAACTTATTTTGCCTTTCAACAATAAGACTGTTTTGGAGACCACCATTGACAATACATTATCCTCAAATATTGATGAATGCATTGTGGTACTTGGTCATTACAGTGATGAAATAATGAGGGATATTTCCAATAATTATGAAGACTCTGTAAAATTCATTATAAACGATCCTATTGATGTAGGTTTATCAACTTCCCTATACAATGGTTTGTCAAATATCACCTCGGATTTTGCACTGTGCGTTACCGGAGACCAGCCGACAGTATCAACAGAAACTTTCAATAATATGATAGATGTACTGGACAAGTGTGAAAATCCTTATAAGACAATATCCATTTTGAGAAGAAGAAAAACTGGACTGCTTGATACTGCAGAAGGCCTTGGAATGCCGTTTGTAGCACCAAGACTTAACATGATGAAATATCTGGAAAATGAGGATGATAACTTGAATCCGATTTTGAGAAAAATATTTGCTGATGGCTATACCTTTTATGGAATAAAAGAAAAAAATAAAAAAGAATTATTAAATATTAATCATTATGATGATTATCTGAGCTTAATTAAATAGATTCAAGCCCGGAAATCACTTCATCTATTTTTTCAGCACTGATACCAATTGTCATCTCGTTATCCTTAATATCAGCAGCTTTTCTGGAACCATCACAACCTAAAGTGAAGTTAAGTCCACCTTCAATGTATGGATCTGCAAAAGCATCACCGCATAATGACTGAATACCTGCAAAATTAGGGTTAATTTTATCACCACTTTCATAAACGATACTTTGAGCAAGTTTCATTGCACCAACAGGCTCAGTTATTACTTGAATAACGTCAGCTTTAAAATTAGCTTCATCTAATGGTGCATATGCCATACCCCAAAATTTATCTTTAACAACAGATAGTTTGGAAGTTAATTTTTTAGCGGTTTCCAAATCTTTAAATCTGCCTAAAGAAAAGTATTTTTCACCATTAGCCAATTTTTCAGGCATTTCTCTAAGTCCGATAGCTCCGGCTCCACCAAGACACATTTGTTCTTCAACAGTACTGTAGAATTTTTCTCCAAGTGAAGCTTTTCTGACCATTTCACAGTGCCTTACTTTTTCGCTGATTAATTCAAAGCCTTCCGGAATGTCGTCTTCACTTTTAAGTAATTTCAAAGCTACCGGTTTGCAAGTTAATTTAACTTTGGAGCCAATAACTTCACAATATTTTTGATTTTTTTCTAAATCGCTCATATTACTCACCTATTAATATATTTGTTATTAAGGAATTTTAAATTCTTTGTTTTTATTTTTGTTATTTTTACAAAATGTTTTGAAATCGCAGGCGCTGCAGGTTCTCTCTTCCCCTTCAGCAGTCCATGCATCCTGGATTTTACATCCGTTTGTTTCTTTAATTATTGATGTTTCGATTTTTTCAACAACATCATCGAATTTTTTCAATGCATCGTTGATTTTTTCATCGTTAATCGGAATGATTCTGATTGACCTGTCCACTTTGAACTTTTCACTTAATTTGGGCATCTCATCATCTTCAGTCCAATTTTCAATTAACTCAATATCATTTTCATATTCCTCACTGTCTCCGACATCAGTCAGATGATGATGAATATCATCTTTTATCAGTTTTAAATCTTCAATGGATGGAACCAACTCATTTAAGTAAAATATTATTCCAGCTATTGGCTTTTTGCTTTCCTGTTTTTCCCTAAGCCAGGAATATGTAAGAATCTGCCTTTCGTGATAATCCCAGTTTTCATTATTGCTGTTTTCAACATCGCATGGAGGCCTTTTCATGCCTTTATAGTCAATGATGATTTCATATTCATCTTCATCATAATCTTTTATCAGTTCATTGAACTCTTTATTATCTTTAAGATATCTGACAATTTTATTGTCATCATTGATGTTAATAAGGCTCAATACATCTATAACTCCATTAATTCCATAGTATTTGGAACGTTTGTCATTTTTTGTATATGGCATATCCCTTAAACCTTTAATCAAAACCTCTGCAGATTCCATTAATGGGAATAAATCACATCCCCATACATTAATTGCCTTTTCAGCCCTTGCACTAGCTAATTTTTTGTGGTCATATTCATTCAAATCATCGATGGTCATGTTCAGATCAGGATGATTTATTGTAAAGAAGTGGTTTGCTGGAGGATAAAGTCCACGGACCTGAAGCCTCAAATCGATTATGTCCTCGATAGGCCTTACATCTTCTTTCCAGTCCCAAGGAAACTCTGTTTTTTCATTTTCCCATTTCATGTATGCCTCTTCCATTACTCCGTGAATGAATTCACCGAACCACAGCTGAACAGGCATTGAAGGAGGCAATGTTCCCTTATTCTGGTATCTGTACTGCAGTCCGCAGGTTAAATATGACAGCAAATCTCCGGTAAGGCTGTATTCTGGAATCATATATGGCTTTGATTTTGATGATAATCTCATTAAATTCCTCCTCTATATTAAATATATCTCCTTAAATCCTTTTTGATGCTCATCTCTGCTCCAACCAAGCGCAACATTTGGAATTGATGCATGCTTTTGTTTATATGAATAGCCGTCAATTGCTTTGTTCAATCCAATCAGTATCAAAACATGTTCCGCTCTTGAAAATGCTACAAAATAAAGTCTTGTCAAGTCATCAAAGGATTTGTCCTTTTCGCTTCTCTCATCTTCACCCAGTTCACTGTATTTTCTAATACTTTCTTCCATGATAGTATGGTCAGGTTCCTTTTTAGGAAATCTCTGCATTTGTGTTCGCACGTCGTTATTCTTGAATTTGGATCCGACGTCAACTATCACCAGAGGAAATTCCAGACCTTTTGACTGGTGAATGGACATTATGTTCAGCCTGTTTGAAGGCAATGTTTCAAGCAATGCCTCATCTATTGAAACGTCCCCTGTAGCTATTGGCAGGAAGATATTCCAGATGGCTTCAAGAATGGACGCCCTTTCGGCTTCGGGAGAAGTAAATACTATATTTGCAGAATATTTGTTGAAAAATCCTGTTTGGGTAATTGACTGTGTTATAGCTTCAAGATAAACCACCCCTTCAGCATCTTCCTGGAGAAAGTCAAGCCAGGTTACCAGTTTATATGCAAGCTCCATCAAATTGGCTCTGTCCGGCCATTTGTCATATCCCCTTGGATTTCTTCTCTGCCAGTCTATCACAAAGGTGTTAAGGTCAAATGGTTCATGAGGCTCAGGATTTAATTTAATGTATTCGCGAGCTTCATATCTCCAGCGTTGCATATTTCTCTTGCCTAATGTCGGCAGTTGCTTGTCTGACTTTTGTATTTTGGATTCAGGATCTATGCATTCCAGCATCAGTCCGCAGAATATTGCAACTTCCTTAATCTCTTGCAGGTCACGGCCTCTAGGATTGAATACTTCAATAGGATTTCGCAATTTCTTAAGCTGATTTCTTATATGGCCGTTTAATGTATGACTTCCATGGCTCATCTCCTTTGGGGAATATGTTAAGACAGCTATGTCGGAAGCAGAACCCTCTTCCTCATCTAATCTGATGGTTATGTTGTCAATGCTTCTTGCCTTTTGGGCACTGTCCTGCTTAATCTGCTTTATTTCCTCATTTGTTCTGCATTTTTCTAGCTTTCTAAAGTATTCATCATCAATGACCCTATTTACTTTCAGTGAAGTTTCACCATTGTTAATCAGATCGTTAACCAGTTTTGCCAAATCCTTTGACAGCATTTGAACATTGTTTCTGAACAGTCCCAAAATAGGCATATTGTACTTTTCAAGTTCCGGAGCGATGATTTTTGGCTTATCCTCTACCCTTGCATTCTGATATTCCCGATCAATCTCTACAAACCGGTTGCAGTGATTAATGATATTTTTGCTTGAACGGTAATTTGTCCTTAAATTAATTTCTTCAACGTCAATGCCGAGCTTTTCTTTGACTCTGAATTTGAAATTGGTAAACAGGTCAACTGTTGCTCCTCTGAAGCGGTATAATGACTGGTCGTCATCCCCTACAACTGAAATGCTTCCTCCGTTTGCAATTGCTGACTGAGCCATTGTAAAGTAAATCTCTTCCTGTATCAGGTTTGTGTCCTGATATTCATCTATTAGAATGATTTTCAAGTCGTCCAGAAAGATGTCGAGTTTATCATTTCTAAGTGAATCCAGAAATTTGGACTCAAGCATTGCAAAATCGATAATGTTTCTGCTTTTGAGCTCTTCTTCATATTCTTTGATACAATCCAGCGCAATTTCTGCGCCGCTGCCTTCACCGACGTTGTTGTAGAATTCATCAAAGTCAATCTGGTCATAATACATTCTATTCTTTAGTTCAAGAAGGATTTCACTCATTTGGGATGCTTCTTTTAGTTTTTCCTTTTTTGTAAAGCTTGTAAGATAGCCCCTCAGGTTTTCATTCAGATATCTGTTATCTTTCAAAAGTATCTTGACCATTGCAAATTTGGCAACAAACTCTTCAATGACGACTTCCTGATTTGTTCCGGGTTCCTTGTGAACACGCAAAAGTTCCTGGGCGATACTGTCTGTAGTTCCAATTGTCAGCTGATTGAAATCGATTCTGTTAATTGCAATAAGTCTGTCAAAGTCATCTCCTGCATTATCGACGAGATAGTTCTTGATTTCATCTCCCCATCCGAGAATACGGGAGTATAATTCGTCTGCAGCCTTTTTTGTAAATGTTGTTGCAAGTATCTCGTTAGGCCTGATGTCATCGACAAATATGTATTTCAATATTTTAAGCACGATTACTGTTGTTTTCCCTGATCCTGGTCCTGCTACAATAAAAAGTCCTTCATCTGCCTTTGAACGAATAGCTTTTTTCTGGTCATGGTTGGATGAAATATCTCTTTTCAAAATATTTACCACTATATCTTCAAATTCTTCATAACTAATCATTGTATTTTCCTTAAAAATTTATTCAATAATATCTATTTATTTAATTATTATATAAATAATTAGAGAGCATTTGATTACTAATCCACGAATAATTTAAATATTATATTAAATTAATATAATATCTGAAAAGCTATTTTTAAGATTATTATGTTAGACTCTCCAATTGATGCATTTAAAAATGATGTTAGGTTTAGGGATCATATTGCCCATGTTGAAACCATACCTGCTAAGAAAGCTGGTTTCAAAAAAGTACCTGATTTAAATGATAAAATCATCGATTACCTGGATTCTAAAGAGATTAAATTATATAATCACCAGGCCGATACCTATGAAGCCATTAAAAGGAATGAAAATGTCATTCTGACTACAACAACAGCTTCAGGTAAAACTTTGGCATTTAATTTGCCGATTATGGATTCATTAATAGAAGATGAAAAGGCCACAGCCCTTTATATTTATCCTGCAAAGGCACTATCAAATGACCAGCTGAATGTTTTAAAGGATTTGGAAAAGGATTTGGACATTGATATCAAGCCTGAAACATATGACGGAGACACTCCAAAATCCCAGAGATATAACATTCGCCAGAAATCAAGGGTTATCCTCACAAATCCATATCAGCTTCATCTTATCCTGTCCTGGCACCATCAGTGGGAGAGATTTTACCGCAATCTGAAATACATTGTAATAGATGAGGCCCATTATTACAGAGGAGTTTTCGGTTCAAATGTGGCTTTCTTAATCAGAAGATTAAAGAGGATTGCTAACTTTTACGGGTCCAATCCTCAGTTTATCCTGTCTTCAGCAACTCTGGCCAATCCTCTGGAACTTGCCAATAAGTTAACCGGAGAGGAATTCACATTAATAGACAACGATACATCCCCCAGCGGTGAAAAGGATTTCATTTTATTCAATCCATTTAAAAATTACAGGAATTCTGCAGAATCCTCAGCACCGTCAATTCATGTAGTGACTGCAGACATTTTCCGTTATCTGATGCTTAAGAATATTCAGACCCTCTGTTTTACAGTTTCACGAAAGATTACTGAATTGATTGCAATGTGGTCTAAAAAGGATGCTAAATTGACTGACGGTAAACTGGACAATTCCCGTATTGCAGCATATCGTGCAGGTTATAGGCCGGAAGAAAGACGTGAAATAGAGGAAGGATTAAAAACACGTAAATATTTGGGGGTTACCTGTACAAACGCGCTGGAACTGGGTATTGATATAGGTTCGCTTGATGCGGTTATCATATCAGGATTCCCAGGAACCATGATGTCCACCTGGCAGCAAAGCGGAAGGGCAGGCAGAAGCAATCAGAAGTCTCTGGCAATTTTGCTTGCATTTGAAAATCAGCTGGACCAGTATTACATGAACAATCCAAAGGCATTTTTCTCCAAACCTCAGGAAAAGGCCATCATAGATTTATCAAACCCGATACTTCAGAAAGCCCACCTTTTGTGTGCGGCCAATGAGCTTCCTCTTAAAAAGGGAGAGGCAATGACATACTTCAACATATCCGATGACGTTTTGGATGAAATGGTTGAAAATGATGACCTCTACCTCTCAAGGCTTGGCAATTACACCTACAAGTATGATGACAATCCTGCATTCAACCATTCTCTGGACCAGATATCCTCAGAAGAATTTAAGATAATGAACAATGGAAGATTACTGGAGACAATGGAACGCTCTCAGGTTTACCGTGAAGCCCATGAAGGTGCAATTCTCATCAATAAGGGAGAAACCTATACCGTAGACAATATCAATTTAAAATCAGGATTTGTTAACGTTTCCAAGAAAAATGTCGATTACCATACCATGGTATTGAACGATACTGAGGTCAATGTCGTATCGAAGGAATTCAAAAGGCAGTATGGAAATTTGACAATCCATTTTGGAGAGCTGAACGTTAAGAAGGACTATTACAAATACAAAAAGATGCAGCATTCTAGAGTCCTTGGAATGTATCCTCTTGATTTGCCTCCGCTAAAATTCAAAACAAAAGGACTGTGGTTTACAATACCTCAAAGCATAAAGGATGAACTGAAAAGGCTATATCCTGATGATGATGAAGTCTTTGAAGGAGGGCTTCACGGGGCAGAGCATGCGCTGATTGGTCTCTTTCCTCTGCAGGTAATGTGTGACCGCTTTGATATAGGAGGAATGTCAACGGCATATCACAGGGACACCGAAGATGCAACAATATTTATCTATGACGGATACGAGGGTGGAATCGGAATATCTGAAAAGGCGGTTGATGTCTTTATAGAGCTATTGGAATCAACCCTGAATCTGATTAAGAACTGCAAATGCAGAAACGGCTGTCCTTCTTGTATTTATTCACCTAAATGCGGAAACGATAACAAGCCCCTTCACAAAAAGGCAACTGAATATATCCTGCAGTATATGCTTGATGAATCATTAAAAAATGACTCCAAGGTAGTGACTGAGGAGATAATCAGTCGCGATGATGATTTATATGCTCAGGCATTGGATTTCTACACCGAACACCAATATTCACAGGCAAAGGATTTGCTTCACGAGATATTGAATGATGATGCAAATAACCTGAATGCAAATCTGTTGATGGCTCATGTCCTATATGAACAGGGAATAGAGGATGTTGCAACCTATTATGCAAGAAAAGCACTTAAGATTTCCCCATCAAATACCAATGCTGCAGAACTGCTGCAGAAAATGCAATTTGCTCCGGCAAAGGTTGAATTTAGCCATAAAACTATTGAAAATAAAGATGATACCTTTGAAGAAATTGACAATGGAAAATCATTTGATGATGTTGATACATTATATGAAGAGGCATATAATCTCTTTATCCAGGGTGATTTGGATACTGCAAGGGAACTGCTTGAAAATCTGCTGACTATTGATGATACTCATGTTGAGGCAACTGCATTGATGGGTTTTGTCTACAGAAGAGGTGGACTATTTACAGAAGCAATGGAATATGCTCGAAAAGCTTCCAAGTTAGATAAAAATAATGAGATGGTTCGTGAATTAATTAAGGAACTGTCTTAAAATGAAAAATATATATTTTTCATTAGAATAGCTATTTTTAAATCAATACAAATTATTTTAAAAAATGAGGGGATGGTTTTTAGGGGTTTTTAAGGTGCACCAGAATAAGCGCTGAAACCTTCTTTAAAGTGTTCGCATACTTTTTTAAGCTCTTCAGGTATGTCAATGTGTTGGGTACAGTAATCAAGGCATGTTTTACAGTTGGTGCACTTATTGGCAGGTACTTTTTCATCTCCTAGTTTGTCAAAGTAATTCTTGTAGATATTTGACTCGGGCTGAACTTTGCTTTTGTTGTATAGGGAGAAGTATTCCTGAATTGGAATCTTTTCAGGACATGCATCAATGCAGTATCCGCATTCGCTACATGGAACAGCTACTTTTGAATAGAG
>NZ_JAZTXC010000050.1:0-4167 GCF_045636185.1 Methanobrevibacter sp.
AGCCAACTGTGGTACCCAACTCCTTGGCTCACAGAACGACATGGCTACGATCCGACTTAAATAATAGTGGCTAGACTGGAGGGTTAGGGGTCCTCTGTAAGCACACACCCCCTTTGGTGCAGTCGAAGTTCAAGAGGCGGCTTTTTAAGGAAGTATAAGCCTGGAAAAACAACATAGAAACTTCGTCCTACAGGATTAATGGTGATGAGGTCTTTACTGGAGGGTAAAGGAGAATCATCTTTAATATAGGAACGTGTCAGGCCCGGAAGGGAGCAGCTCTACTATTAACAATTGATGCTTGTAGTATCCCGGGGTGGAGTTGGGTTTTCAGATCACTTATATTTTTGAGATTTGTCCACTCTTGAACATGCCATTATATAATAATGATTAACTTTATAAATAACTTTTAACATATTATTTTATATCTTGTTTTATATGTCGGGATGGCCCAGCCTGGTACGGCGTCGGACTGCTAATCCGATGGTCATATGACCACCCGGGTTCAAATCCCGGTCCCGGCGTTTATTATTTATCTATTTCTTGTTGATGTTCGTATTCCACTCCTAGTGGACAGGCATGTATTGAAACAGCTTTTATTTCAGGTATTTTTAAAATATTTTTTTCAGCAGCATGGACAATTTTATGTGCTTCGGCAACTGTAATCTTTCCATTAACTTTCATGTGTAAATTAACGGTGATGTATGACCCATAATTGTCTATTCTGATATTGTGGGCTTCATATGCACCTGGTGTTTTATCCACTGCCTTTTTAATTTTCTTTATGATTTTTTTATTTGGAACTTTTCCCAGTATATTATCAATATTTTCCCTGCCTATTGTATAGGCTGTCTTTAAGATTATCAGTCCTATTATTATTCCAACAATAGGGTCAAAGATAGGGTATCCGATATTGGATACAACAACACTGACTAAAATAGCTATTGATGAAAAAATATCTGTTTTCTGGTGTTCGCCGTCTGCTACAATAGCAGGACTTTTTATTTTTTTACCTATATTAATTATATATGTACTAACAATCAGGTTTAAAAATATTCCAAGTATGGCCATTAATGCTACATAAAAGTTAGGTACTGTAATCTTGCTTGGATTAACAAGTTTCTCTATGGCTTCTTCTATAATTCCCCATCCAACTATTGCCAGGAATAAAACAATGATTAGTCCACTTACAGCTTCTGCTCTGCCGTGGCCCATTGGGTGTTCTTCATCTGAGGGCTTTTGTCCTATTTTAAATCCGATATAAGCGATAATTGTTGTTACAATGTCAGTCAATGTGTGGAATCCTTCAGCAATTAATGCGTAACTTCCGCCAATATATCCTACACTAATATTTAATGTTGTAAGAATCAAATTTGATATGACTGCGGCAATTGCTGCTTTATTGCCTTCTTTATTTCGAATTTCATCCATTTACTATTTTCTCCTCTAAGATATCCATGGCTTTTTCAATATTTTCATAAGAATTAGCATAAGACATTCTTACGTGTCCTTTTCCGTTTGATCCGAATGCAGCACCAGGAACTGTAATTACTCCTGCTTTTGCTGCTTTTTGAACGAAGTTTTCATCATCGATTTTTGGAAATACGTAAAATGCACCTTCAGCATTTACTGTTTCATAGCCCATTTCGTTTAATCTGCTTACAATCAAATCTCTTCTTCTTTTGAACTCTGCTACCATTTTATTAACTTCATCCTGCGGTCCGCTCAATGCTTCCAGAGCACCTCTTTGTGAAGTTGTTGTCGCACATGCGATATTGTACTGGTGAATTTTAAGCAATTCCTCGCATAAGTCTTCAGTAGTTGTCAGATATCCAATTCTTAAACCTGTCATTGCATACGTTTTTGAAAATCCGTTCAATGTAACGACATTTTCGCTCCATTTAGCTGGGGAGTAGTGTTTTTTGTCATAAATTATCTTTTCATATATCTCATCTGAGATAATGAGGAAATTTTTATCCATTGATAAATCTGCAATAGCTTTAATATCTTCCTTTTCCATAACTGCTCCGGTAGGGTTTGACGGTGAATTTAATATAATAGCTTTGGTGTTTTCTGTAATTTTTTCTTCAACATCGTTTGCTTTTAATTTAGATTCATTTTCCATTTTACAATTAACAGGAACTATCTGACCATCTGCCATATTAATGCAAGCTTCATATGATAAAAAACTAGGATTAGGCAATATTACTTCATCACCTTTTTCTATAAATGCTTGTGCACACATATATAGTGCTTCACTTGCCCCAACGGTTACTATGATATTTTCCGGAGTTGTTTTTATTCCATTATCATTTTTAAATTTTTTAACGATTTCTTCTCTCAATTCAATGTAACCTTTGTTTGGTGTGTAATGAGTGTCATTATCATTAATTGATTCAATCATTGCGTTTTTTATATTTTCAGGTACATTAAAATCAGGTTCGCCAATTCCCAAGTTAATTGCATTAGGATTGGTCACTTCAAACATTTTCCTTATTTGTGATAATTCAATTGTTCTTGTTCTTTTCGCAGGGTTAATCATACTTATTCCTCTATAATTATTATTATATATAATTAATTTTCACATGCTCCACAATTATAACATGGGGACTCATTGCACCATGGGGTTTGCTTTTTGGATTGCAGTCGTTTGTATTCAATTTTTAAAAAATCTTTTTTTACGCCAGTATCGATATTGTCCCATGGAAGGTCATCGTCAATATCATATGTTGGTAAATATTTCATCCATTCATGTAGAGTTACATTTCGGGTCAATGATTTTTCAATAATTGTTGAAACATCACTATTTCCACAAGATAATATATACTGAATGAGTGCTTTTTTAGGACTTTCTATCTTTACATTAAATTTTCGCAAATTCTTTTTAATATATTTACTTTTATGTTTAACATCTTTAAAATTATAACTCATCCATTGTAAAGGAGTATGGGGTTTTGGAACAACCGGATTTATGCTGAATTTTATTTTTTTTCTTGAGGTATGCATATTTCCAATTTTTTCAATATATTCACAAAGGCATTCAATATCCTCCATAGTTTCATATGGCAGTCCAATTAAAAAATATAATTTTATGTTGAAGTCAAGCTCAACTGCATCTTCAATTACTGAGAAAATTTTTTCGTCAGGTATGTCCTTATTGATTCTTTTCCTGAGAATGTCAGTTGATTCAGGTGCCAGAGTAATTGTTTTCAATCCGCTTTCTTTCAGGAGCTTTAAACTCTCATATGTAATCGATTCTATTCTGAGGGATGGTGTTGAAATTTGGAAATCCTTTTCTTCAAGTTTTTTTATCAGCATTTCAATCTGGGAATAATCGCTGACTGCAGCGCCAATTAATGTGATCTTATTTAAATCAGTGTTTTCTCTGGTTTCAACAGCAATATCAATTAACTTATTGATATCTGTTTCTCTCATTGGTCTATAAAGATAACTTGACATGCAGAATCTGCATCCTCTCGTACACCCCCGTGAAACATTTAACATTATTGAATCACTAAAAACAGTCTTATATTCCTCATTATCTGTTTTTGTGATTATCGGTTGGGTTATGTGATATGCATCGTCCATGGATTCTGCAAGGACAATTTTGGCTTTATTGTCAAATTCCGGTATATAAATGCCATCAATATCCAAAAAATTACCTAAATCTTTATTCTCTTTGAATTTGTCTAAAAATTTATTTAATATTGCTTCTCCTTCACCTATAATAAAAATGTCTATGTATTCTGATAGGGGGCTTGGATTGGCAGTGGCACAGGGTCCTCCTGCAATAATCAATGGATTATTTTCATTTCGTTGATTTCGTTTTAATGGGATATTTGCCTTTTTGAGAGTTTCTAAAACATTAAAATAATCTTCTTCAAACTGCAGAGAAAAGCTGATAATATCAAAATTGCTTAGGGGTGTGTTAGACTCAATTGATGTAGTATTTGGGAATGTGACTCTTTCACACCAGGTATCGGTTCGCTCATTAAGGAGATTGTATAATATATTATATCCTAATGATGACATCGCAGTTTTGTATATATTTGGGTATGACAAAGCAAATCTGATGTCTATTTTTCTATAGTCTTTCTTGAAAATATTGTCTTCAAATATCATTTTTTTTCTTTTTTCATATTTTTTTTTATTTCGCTTATTTTCACAATT
>NZ_JAZTXC010000051.1:0-10890 GCF_045636185.1 Methanobrevibacter sp.
TTTTGTTTTAATTTTAAAATTTGGAGGCAGTGTAAAGACCGCTGTTAAAAAAATCGCTCTGTTTCCTCCGGTATGGGCAATTATTCTAGGTATTTCATTAAATTCCCTTAATATTCCAATTGGTCCGGTTTTAGATAATACTATAAATTATTTGGGAAATGCTGCTATTCCTCTAATTATGTTATCTTTAGGTGTTTCCATTGATTTGAGGGGATTAAAACGTTCAAAATCCGCAATAATTTTTACATCTATTATAAAATTGGCATTTTTTCCATTCATAGCCTTTTTAATAGTATCATTTTTAGGTCTTGTTGATCTTCAATATAATGTCTCTATTGTTGAAGCTGCAATGCCATCAGGTATGCTGTCTTTAGTTTTGGCTATTACATATAAATTGGATTATGAATTGACTTCCGATTGTATTTTAATAAATACTGTATTTTCGCTTGTAACTTTGCCCATAATTATCATGTTAATTTAGCAAATTTTAATTTATTTAAATTTAAGTATTCCTAAAAATTATTGATTAGATTTTATATTATTTTAAAAAAGCCTTTAAAAATCTTTTTTTTATAATTAAGACTAATTTAAGGATTATTTTCTTTCATCATATATATACTTTACTCCAATATTTTTACAGAAATCTTTATTAATGTGTTCGTACTACATATTTAATATCTAACTCTATGTTAGATAATTTCGCACACTTGTACAAGGTGAAAATTATGGCAGAAGAAATAAGAGATAATAATGAAGAATTAAGGATAGGTGTTTACGTCTGTCACTGTGGTGTTAACATCGGTGGAGTCGTCGACTGTCCTGAAGTAGCTGAATACGCTAAGACTTTGCCTGGCGTTGTTCACGCAACTGATTATAAATATATGTGTTCTGACCCTGGTCAAGCTTTAATCCAAGAGGACATTAAAGAGAAAAACTTGAACAGAATTGTTGTTGCAGCTTGTTCCCCTCGTCTTCACGAACCTACTTTCCGTAGATGTGTAGAAGAAGCAGGATTAAACAAATTTTTATTTGAATTTGCTAACTTAAGAGAACAAGACTCTTGGGTACACATGGACTTACCTGAAGAAGCAACTCAAAAAGCTAAAGATTTAACTCGTATGGCTGTTGCTAAAGCAAGATTACTCGAACCATTAGAAGCTACTAAAGTAGCAGTAGATAACAAAGCATTAGTTATCGGTGGTGGAGTAGCTGGTATCCAAACTGCTTTAGATTTAGGTGACATGGGATTCAAAACCTACATGGTAGAAAGAAACCCAACCATCGGTGGACGTATGGGACAATTAGATAAAACTTTCCCTACTCTCGACTGTTCAATGTGTATTTTAGCACCAAAAATGGTAGACGCATTCAAACATGAAAATATTGAATTAATCTCTTACGCTGAAGTTAAAGAAGTAGACGGTTACATCGGAAACTTCAATGTAAAAGTTGAGAAAAAACCTAGATATGTTGATGAAGCTTTATGTACTGGATGTGGAGCTTGTCAAGAAGCTTGTCCTATCGAAATACCTAATTACTACGACGAAGGTGTCGGTATGGTAAAAGCTGCTTACATTCCTTTCCCTCAAGCTGTACCATTATGTGCAACTATCGATAAAGACTACTGTATCGAATGTAACTTATGTGTACAAGCTTGTGGACCAGATGCAATTGACCACAACCAACAACCTGAAGAAATTGAATTAGAAGTTGGTACTATTATTGCAGCAATTGGTTACGACCCATTCGACCCATCTGGAATCTACCAATATGGATATGGCCGTTACACCAACGTAATTACTGCAATGGAAATTGAAAGAATGATTAATGCATCAGGACCTACTGGTGGACACGTTATCAAACCATCAGACGGTATCGAACCTGAACGTGTAGCATTTATCCACTGTGTCGGTTCAAGAGATGAGCAAATCGGTAAACCTTACTGTTCCAGAGTATGTTGTATGTACTCCATGAAAAACGCTCAATTATGTATTGACCACGAACCTGATACTGAAGTAACCTGTTACTACATGGATATCCGTTCATTCGGTAAAGGATACGAAGAGTTCTACAAAACCTCTCAAGAAAAATACGGTATTGAATTCATTAGAGGTAGACCAGCACAAATCTTCGAAAATGATGACTTAACCTTAACAATCAGAGCAGAAGATACTTTACTCGGTAAAGTAACTGAATACACATACGACTTAGTTGTATTAAGTGTTGGACTTGAACACTCTGCAGGATCTGACGACCTCAGACAAATCTTAGGTGTTTCCAAATCCGCAGACGGATTCTACATGGAAGCTCACCCTAAACTCAGACCTGTTGACACCTTAACTGACGGTGTTTACATTGCTGGTGTAGCTCAAGGCCCTAAAGATATTCCTGACTCTGTAGCACAAGGTTCAGCTGCTGCATCAAGAGCAGCTATCCCAATGGCTAAAGGTCAAGTAGAAATCGAACCTATTGTCGCACGTACTGATGAAGGTATTTGTGGTGCTTGTGAAGTTTGTGTCGAATTATGTCCATTCGCTGCAATTTCAATTGTTGAAGATTCCGGATCACACCATGCAGAAATCAACACTGCATTATGTAAAGGATGTGGTACCTGTGTAGGTGCATGTCCATCTGGTGCAATGGATCAACAACACTTCAAAACCGACCAAATTATGGCACAAATCAGTGCTGCTCTTGAAGACATAGGAAAATAGATTTAGAGATTATTTAATCTCTATTTCTTTTACTTTTTTTTAATTTTTTTATTATTAGATTTTTTTTAGGAAACTATTTTTTTCATAACTCTTATATTGTAAGATTAACATAAATTACATTATACTATTTAATTTAGGTGTAGTAAATGACTAATTATCATGATGAAATTTTAAACTTTGAAAAGATAGCGCAAGAACATACTCAATATATGAGAAACAGTATTAATTTGATTGCTTCTGAAAATGTAACCAGTGTTGAAGTTACTGAAGCATTAGCTACAGATTTTGCTCATAGATATGCTGAAGGACAAGCATTTCAGAGATTTTATGAAGGATGCCAATATATCGATTTAGTTGAAGATAAAACCAAAAAACTTTCATGTGAAGTTTATGACTGTGAATATGCAAATGTTCAACCTGTTTCAGGAGTAACTGCAAATCTCGCAGCATTTTTCGGTTTTTCAAAGCCTGGAGATAAAGTAATGGCTTTGGAAGTTCCTTCAGGAGGACACATTTCTCATGCTGATGTTAGTGCTGCCGGTATTCATGGTTTAAAAACAATATTCCACCCGCTTGATAGTAATATAATGAACATTGATATAGATGCAATGAATAAAAAAATCTTGGAAGAAAAACCAAAAATTGTCTTATTCGGTGGAAGTTTATTCTTATTCCCTCATCCAATTAAAGAAGCTCGTGAAGCTGCTGATGAAGTTGGAGCTACTATAATGTATGATGGGGCTCATGTTTTAGGTCTTATTGCAGGAGGCCAATTCCAACAGCCACTTAAAGAAGGGGCTGATTTAATGATGGGAAGTACTCACAAGACATTCCCTGGTCCTCAGGGAGGAATTATCCTTTCCAGTAAAGAAAATGAGGAAATCATTGACAATGCAGTTTTCCCTGGTGTTGTAAGTAATCACCATTTACACCATTTACTTGGTTTAGGTATTGCTACAGCTGAAATGTTAGAGTTTGGTGAAGCTTATGCTAAACAGACCATTAAAAATGCTCAGGCTTTAGGTCAGGCATTATATGAAAGAGGCTTTAATGTTTTATGTGAAGATTTAGGTTTTACCCAATCTCACCAAGTTGCTGTTAACTTATCTGATATCAGATCAGCATCAGATATTGCTCGTGAATTGGCAGACAATAATGTTGTTTTAAATAAAAACCTCTTGCCAGGAGATGACAGAGATAATTCTGATAATCCGTCTGGTATTAGAATTGGTACTCAGGAAATTACCAGAAGAGGTTTAAAAGAAAAAGAAATGGATGAAGTTGCTGACTTTATTAAACGCGTTGCTGTTGATAAAGAAGATATTGCAGATGAAGTAGCTGAATTCATGAACCAATACACTGTACTCGACTACGCATTTTCCAAAAAGGATGCTTACGAATATCATAAATTATAGATTGCTATGAGGATTGGGTTTGCTTTTACTGGTGCAGGTCATTTACTCAATGAATCTGTTCAGGTAGCTGAAAAATTAGCTAAAGATCATGAAGTTACTATATTTCTCTCAGGAGCAGCTGAGGAAGTATTGAAGATGTATGGACTTTATGAAAGAGTTACCAGGTTAACTGGTGGTAAATACAGAGAGCTTGCAACAGATTCCAATCAAAAATTTTCATTTCCAATAACAGGCAGATTCTCTCTAGGCAAATATGATTTACTGATAGTTTCACCCGCTACGGCAAATACTGTTTCTAAAATTGTTTATGGTATTGCCGATACTCTAGTAACGAATGTTGTTGCACAGGCGGGAAAAGGTGCAGTAAAAACTTTCATGGTTCCGGTTGATATTCATCCGGGACCGATTGACACGGTTTTACCTTCAAAAGTTGAAAAAGACAAATGTCAAAGTTGTGATGACTGTGTTGCAGCCTTAGTATGTCCTGAAGGTGCAATTATTCCTCATGATGAAATTGACTTAACGAAATGTGTAGGTTGCGGCCAATGTAGAAACAGTTGCCCGTATGATGCAATTTCCGAAGGTAAAATAATTACTATTTATATGCGAGATATTGATATTGAAAATACTCGTAAATTATCTGAAATTGACGATATTCAAATATTTGAACATCCTAATGATGTTTTAGAGTTTATTTAAATTAACTCAATTTTTTCTCCTTTTTTTAGATTTATAAAGTTTTCTTTAGTTTCTAATAAATATTTTGCTTTTCTATTTGGCTTATAATATTGCCATGGCTTTAAAGTTACCTTATCAAAAATTATTTTATTTTCATCTAAAAAATAGGCATCTATGTTAAATCTCATAAAACAGGTCTGAATACTTGATCCATATTTTAAAATAAAAAGCAATCCATAATCAATATCTTTTTTAAACATTAGTCCAATTAGTCTTTTTAGGTATGTATCTGCATATTTTATTTTTATCATGGATTATTGCTTATTTAACTAATCTATATTAAATTTAACTTATTTTTAAAAGTAATATTGTCATGACTTTGTAATTTTCGATTTGCGATGAAATTTCTACCTAAAAAATAATTCATTTCCTGTTAATTTAAAATTCAGTTTCATAAGATAAAGTTGTTAATAATCACTTGTCCTGATTAATAAATGATATCTTATTTTTAAAATTTAAAAAATGTTTGGGATTATCTACTCATAAAGTTTTTGATTCAATTTTTCCACTTTTCAGGTCTTTGAGTGCATTTTTGAATTCTTCAGTTGATAGCGCTCCTGGAATTACCAGCATTTCTTCTGAATTTTCAACAAAATAGCATGGAACGGCTTGAACACCATTTAATTTTGCATCTTCTTCATCTATTTGAACTTCTATCTCGTATGAATTGCTGTTTAGCATATTTGTTATTTCGCTTTCATCCAAACCAACAGACGTTCCAATATCAACCAGCACTTCCTGTGAATTTAAAGGCTTATTTTCACATAAGAATGCTTCAAATAATTTTACAGTAATATTTTCAATCAAGTCAGGATTATTTTTACTTTTTGCAAATTTCAATAATCTATGTGCATCTTTTGATGGTGTTATTTTTGCATTGGAATAATCAAAATCTAAACCTTCAGCTTTTCCGATATCATCAATTTCTTTAAGCATATCTTTTGCTTGAAATTCGGGAATCCCATATTTTCTAGCATAATGATTTACCATAGGTATTATTTCATCATCCAATTCCTGTTCAAGTTCAAATGCCTTCATATCCAGTTCAACATCTAGTTTTAATTCATTTATGGCATTTTTAAGTCTGGTGTATCCAATATATGAATATGGGCAGTTAAAGTCACTCCAATATATGATTTTCATTTTTCTCCTCATTGAAAAATTAATCCAAAGAATATTATATTTAAAAATTTATATATTATTTAAGATAAACCTTATTATGAATATTTGATAAGGTTAATACAATCATATTATTTATATTGAATTATATTATATTTTGGATATTGGTGAAAACATGAATGAAATTTATAGGACATTTACATCAGAATCAGTAACCCAAGGGCATCCCGATAAAGTTGCTGATATCATTTCTGATGCAATATTGGATGCATACATGGCACAGGATAAAAATTCCCATGTTGCATGTGAAACATGTGTAACAACAGATTTTTGTATGGTATTTGGTGAAATAACTTCATCTGCCCATATTTCAGAAGAAGAAATTGAAAAAATCATAAGGGATACAATCATTGAAATTGGTTATGACAGTCCTGATTTGGAATTTGATGGTCATACTTGTAAAGTTGAAAACAGGCTCCATGAACAGTCTGCAGACATTAACCAGGGAGTAGATCGTGGAGATGAAGAAACTGGTGCAGGCGATCAGGGTATGATGTTTGGATTTGCAACCAATGAAACAGAATCATTAATGCCTTATCCAATTGATCTTGCTCGTAAATTAACAAATAAATTAACTGAACTTAGAGAAAGTGGAGAAATTCCATATTTAAGACCGGATGGTAAAGCTCAGGTATCTGTAAACTATGATAAAGATGGCAATGTCGTTTCACTTGATGCTGTAGTATTGTCAACCCAGCATGATGAGACAATGTCTGAAAATCAGGATCAATTAAAAGAAGACATTCGTGAAAAACTCTTCAATGCAGTTATTCCTGATGGATTAATCACAGAAAATACTAAAGAACACATCAATCCAACAGGTAAATTTGAAATCGGTGGTCCGCATGGAGATGCAGGTTTAACCGGTCGTAAAATCATTGTTGATACTTATGGAGGATATGCTCGCCATGGAGGTGGAGCATTTTCAGGTAAAGACTGTACCAAAGTAGACAGAAGTGCATGCTACATGGCAAGATACATTGCTAAAAACATCGTTGCAAGCGGTCTTGCAGAAAAATGTGAAATTCAATTATCTTATGCAATTGGTGTTGCAGAGCCAACTTCAGTAATGGTAGATACTTTTGGAACTGGTGTAGAAGGTGTTGACTTTGAGAAAGTAGTGCGTGAAAACTTTAAATTAACTCCTGATGGAATTATTGAAACATTAGGTTTAAGAGACACTACTTATAAACAAACCGCTAAATACGGTCACTTCGGTATTGAAGGTCTTCCATGGGAAGAAACTGACAAGGCTGAAGATTTGAAAAAATATATTTAAATCAATAGAACTTTCCTCTTTTGAGGAATAGTTTTTATCTTTTTTTTGTTAATTCTTGTACTATCGCCTAAAATTCTTTTTTCATACAGATTATGGTATTATCTTCCTGAAACTGTTCGAACTTATCGGTTTTGTAGTAACCCAATTTTTTGTATAATCCTATTGCCTCATGATTGTTTTTTCCGGTTACGATATGGGAATCTTTAAAACCCTTTTCAATAGCATCTTTTTCCAATTCTTTGATGATGAGGGATGCAATTCCTCTTTTCCTGTATTGCTCTTTGACGTATACCCTTTTGAATTCAACACTTTTTTCATCTGATGCTCTGTAGCTTGCACAGGCAATCGCTTCTTCATCATCCATCATTAAAATAACGATATGGGGAGTTTTGAATTCGTTATACTCCCTATATTTTTCCAGTTCATCTCCGATTCGCAGGTAGTATCCGTAATCAAGCTCTTCAACTAGCTTCAGGAATCGTTGATCCTTTTCATCTGTCAGTATGCATTTCATTTTATAACCTCGTTGAAACTATATCAATAGGTTAACATAGAATTACTGCTTATTTTATCTTAATAAACTATTAAAATTCTTTATTATTAATTTCAACATGATTTTCTTTATTTTGCTTTTCACAAAAAAATTTTATCATACTTGCTTGGGTTTTAATTTTAAACAATACAATATTTAAAACCCATACAATATTTTAAATATGGTTTCTATAAAGTTTCATTAGAATATCTTTTCAATTAATTTTTTTGAAGATTTAATTAATTTAAAAATCTTTTCAATTTTTAAAGTATTCAACATTTGTAACAACTTTTATTTATTAGCTAAAACAAAAAGATATATATTATAAATTATTATTTTTGAGGAGTTACAATGCCAATAAAAGAGGCAGAAAAATCATACAATCACGATAAAATAGAAAAGAAGGTTCAAAAATTCTGGAAAGAATATGATACTTTTAAAAAAGTAAATGAACTAAGAGAAAATGGTCCTAGATACTCATTTTTAGATGGTCCACCTTACTGTAGTGGAAAAATTCACTTAGGTACGGCTTGGAATAAAGTAATTAAAGATTCTTATTTACGTTATAAATCTATGAATGGTTTCAGTTTAAGAAGACAGGCCGGTTGGGATATGCATGGTCTTCCAATTGAAAATAAAGTAGAGCACTTGATGGATATCCAGTCCAAACAGGAAATTGAAGAGACAATTGGAATTGCTGCTTTTGTAGATAAGTGTAGGGAATTTGCTATTGAAAATAAAATAGCAATGGAAGAGCAATTTGACCAGTTAGGTGTTTGGATGGATTGGGATGATCCGTACATGACATTGGATCCGAAATATATGGAATCCTCTTGGTGGACACTTAAAAGAGCAAATGAACAAAATTTGCTTGTTAACGACCAAAGAGTTATCAGCTGGTGTCCTCACTGTGGAACTGCTCTTGCAGCGGCTGAAATTGAATATGAAGAAAAAGTCGACCCATCTATTTACATTAAATTCCCTGTAAAAGGTGAAGAAAATACCTATTTCTTAGTTTGGACAACTACTCCATGGACTTTGCCTGCAAACATGGCAGTTTGTGCAAATCCTGATTTTGATTATGTTTATGTCTCTAAAGATGGTGAAACTTATATTTTAGCCGAAAATTTAATGGAAGAGGTTTTAGGCCGTCAAATTAAGATTCACAAAACTAAAATTCCTGCAGAAAATGATGATGAAGAAGATAAAATCATTGAAGAAAAAGAAGTAATGTATGAAGTCATCAAAACTGTCAAAGGTGAAGAATTGATTGGAATGAGCTATGATTACATACTTTTAGATGAAGTTCCAAAGCATGCGGAATTCGATGAAATAGACGCTGTTCACAAGGTATTGGCTGGAACTCATGTCGAGCTTGGCGAAGGTACTGGTTTAGTACATACAGCACCTGGACACGGTCCGGACGATTTTGAAGTAGGTCAGGCCAATGATATTCCTATATTTTGTCCGGTAGGTGAAGATGGATGCTTCACAGAAGATGCGGGAAAATATGCTACTAAATTTACAAAAGATGAAAACTCTCAAATCATTGAAGATTTGGAAAATAAAGGTTTAATGTACAGATCAGAAACCATTGAACACAGATATGGTGTATGTTGGAGATGTAAAACTCCTATTATTTACAGAGCTACTAAACAATGGTTTTTAAAAGTAACTGAAATTAAACAAAAAATGTTGGATGAAATTGGAAAAGTAGAATGGGTGCCTAAATGGGCTGGTGAAGGAAGATTCTATGATTGGGTAGATAATGCTCGTGACTGGACAATTTCAAGACAAAGATTCTGGGGTATTCCAATTCCTATTTGGGAATGTCCTGACTGTGGAGAATTAAAAGTAATAGGTTCTCTTGATGAATTGAAATCAGAATCATTAAATGAAATTAATGTAAGTGATTCCGAACTCATTCACAGACCATACGTTGATGAAGTTGAAGTGAAATGTGATAAATGTGGTCAAACCATCAAAAGAATTCCTGATGTTTTAGATGTATGGATTGATTCAGGAGTAGCGGGTTGGGCTTCTCTTTACTATCCTGAAGAAAAGGATAAATTTCAGGATTGGTTCCCATATGATTTTATTACAGAAGGCCATGACCAAACTAGAGGATGGTTCTACTCACAATTAGGTACTGGAGTTATTTCTATGGGTAAAAGTCCATATCAGAAAGTTTTAATGCATGGATTTGTCTTGGATGAAAATGGAAATAAAATGTCCAAATCATTAGGAAATGTTGTATCTCCTGAAGAGGTAATTGAAAAATACGGAGCAGATGTGCTCAGATTTTATTTATTATGGGCTTCAAAACCATGGGATGATTTAAAATTCGTATGGGAAGAGCTTTTAAACATTAACAAGATGTTTAACATCTTATGGAATGTTTATGTATTTTCAACAACTTACATGTCATTGGATAACTTCAATCCTGTAGGATTGACAGAAGATGACATGATTTTAAGACTTGAAGATAAATGGATTATTTCTAAAGCTAATACATTAGTTAAAGAGGTTGCAGAAGAAATAGATAAGTTATATTTCCATAATGCTACAAGAAAAATCAATAATTTCATATTGGAAGACTTAAGCCGCTGGTATGTAAGGCTTATTCGTGGAAGAACCTGGGTTGAAAGTGATGATCCTGATAAATTGGGCGCTTACTACAGTTTATACACAGCGCTTGTTAAATTAATTTCTGTTTTATGTCCAATTGCTCCTCACATTTCAGAAGAAATATATGAAAATCTTGTAAAAGGAGTTAATCCGGATGTTCCTGAAAGTATTCACATGAATGACTGGGGATATGATGAAGATGCAATTGATGAGGAACTTGAAGCTAAAATGGATGTTGCTCGTGAAGTAATTGAAGCATCAATTAGAGCAAGGGACATGGCACAATATAAACTCAGATGGCCTGTTTCAGATATCACTGTCGTATCTCAGGATGATAATGTTTTAAAAGCTATTGAAGAATTGGAAGATATTATTAAAGATCAATCTAATGCAAAAGAGGTTTTA
>NZ_JAZTXC010000052.1:0-10351 GCF_045636185.1 Methanobrevibacter sp.
ATATCCGCTACCCACATAGGCAAATCATCATCAAAAAAGTCCCATTTAAGACTATTGGTATTGTGTCTGTCTACAACACTTTCAAAATCGTATTTAGTATTTTTCATAATGAATTCTCTCTTCATCGAATTTATCCATGAATTTGTTTTCCCATCCATCGGCAGGATAACCTACGGTAATTATACAATATGGTTTGGTATCTGTAATATCATCTATTCCTATGATTTCACCAATTTTGGCCATTCTTTCTTCTTCCGGTGCGACACCATTCCAAAGACCACCCAAACCTAAGTTAACTGCTTCAAGCAACATGTTTTCTGCAGCTGCACCCATATCCTGCTGCCATACAGTTTTATAAAATGCCCTTTCAATGTTTGCAACCAGAACTATTGCTACAGGCGCATTAGTTACCCTTGGCTTTATTTCACCAAGTTTTGCCAAGGTTTCTTTATCCTTAACAACTACAAATTCCCAAGGTTCAGCCCCCAATCTAGATCCAGGAGCCTGCATTCCCGCTTTCAGGATTTTTAAAATATCTTCATCATCAACATCCTTATCCTGGTATTCACGAATACTTCTTCTTGTATTAATAATTGTTTCAAAATCAGTCATATTAATTAATAGTTTGTTAATATATTTAAAATTTAACAAGAGTACCCCCGTTAAAAAAATATTAATTAATTTATCTATAGTGCAATTCATCCCCAGATTTAAGATTAAAGTATTCCTGGCCATCACAGATAACTAAAAATCCTTTTTTAAATTAAAAAAGTGAAGCTTTGTTTAATATGTTAAATTAAGTTAAAATAAAAATATTTATATAAATTTACAACAAAACTATATATATTAAAGAAAATTTTATGGGAGGAATTTATTTGTTAAAGAAAACATTAATATTTCTGTCAATATTTATAATTTTATCATTAACTTTTTCTGGAGTCTGTGCAGCAGACAATAACGACATAACTGATAATTCCGATGTAAATATATTATCTGCTGATGATACGACCACAGAAACTGACAAAATTGATGTTGAATTAACTGCAAATGAACAAATTGGAATTTATGGAAATAAAGATACTACACTGAAAGTTAATGCAATAGATAAGAATGGAAATAATGTAGATGGCGGATCAGTGATTTTTGTTGATGTATTTGGTCAAAATTACACTGCAGACATGAAAGATGGTGTTGCCTCCAGCGATGTATATGTTGGGGATACCGGAAAATTCAATATAACCTGCATGTATATCGGAACAGATGTTTACAATAATGCCAATACAATATTACCATTGACTGTTCCCGTTGCAAATACCACCTGTACTAATATTATTGCAACAAAATATGATGATACAGTATATTTCACAGGAAATGTTAAATCAGATTACAGAGCATATCCTGACTATGATGATTATGAAGAAGTAACCCAAGGAATTGTAACCGTTTACATTGACGGTGAAAAATTGGGAACATGTGATTTGGATGTTAACGGTAACTATGTATACATATGGAAAACAACAAGAAACCTCATCGGCCAGACAATCAACTTTACCGGAGTCTATTCAGACAGCGGAAAACATTTTAATCCATCAACATTCTCAAAATCATTTACATTTGAGCCACCCAAGGATACAGAAATCAGACCTCAGGTAACTGTTATAGATGACCATAAGAAATTAGTTAGCGGAGATGTCGTGGATGAAAACGGAAATAATGTTATCGGAGGAACAATCACCATAAATGGCAAATATACCATTCCAGTTGATGCAAACGGCAAATTTAAATTTTACATTACTGATGAAACACCTGGAAAGGTTAATTATGAAATCGGCGTGATGGATTTCGGATCAAAAGCAGATATTCGTAAGAACAGCCCATTGATGGATAGAATTGAACATACCAAATTAACTGATCAGCTCATTGATTTATGTACTCAGGGAAGCCCATATATCAAATTTGGAAACGGAAACGGTGAAACACTTGTTATGATTGTTGGGACACACGGAGGCGAACTCGCATCACAAGTAGCAGGTTTCAAATTAATTAACTTATTGGCTAATTACGGCAATGAGATTGATGGAACAATATACATATTTCCGACTATTTTCCCGGAAGCCACAGCCAACAATACAAGAATATATAATGGCACTAACTTAAATACTGTAGCGCATATTAATGGAACCATTTCCAATAGTATAGTTAAATTTGCAAACTCAGTGAATGCCATTGGACTTGGAGATTTCCACAATACCCGTCATGATGACAGTGATGTCGGTATTACCTGTATCTTCTGTTCCCAGCAACCAACACCTGAAAGTGAAGTTCTCGGTAAATTCATTGTTGCTGAAACCGGTTATGATATTAAAGATTACCCTGTAGCTGGAGATCCTTATGCCGGAGCAATAGAAGACTATGCAAACTTAGAGTTCCATATACCATCAGTTACATGTGAATCACTTTCAAACCACCGGGCTGTTGAATATGGAACACCTGAAATGTCATTTAATGAAATGTGTGGATTCTTAAAATATTTCGGATATAATGTCTATGAAATGATAGACATACCAATAAATGATTCAGACTTAATCTTGACATTTGAAAGTCCTTACAACTATAATCCAAGCTCAATAAATATAACATTAAATAAGACAGAACCAGCAAACAATACAGACATTAATAAAATTGCTTCAGCCGGTAAAGAAACTCTTCCAGCAGCAGGTAATCCATTAATAGCAGTATTGCTTGCTCTTTTAGCTATTGGAGTTGGAGGATTGAAAAGAAGATTGTAGTTTCATAATGAAAATTTAAATTATTCCACCATCACCTATTTTTTTTAAATCTCAAATCCCGATGTACAAATAACAGTGTGCTTTACCATCTTTTGTGAGAAAATCCGGAACCGTACTTTCATAGTCCTTATCAAATGTTCTTTGAATTTCATCATCATTCCAAACCTGATTCCAAGCTTTTATGGCAGCCTCATTTACATCTGCTCCTTTAGCAATGTATTTTTTGAAAACACCTTCATCAGCCAATTTTTCTAAATGAAAAATGAACTCTTTATCTGCTGCAATAACACTCAAGTCATAATTTCCGGTTTCATCACTTTCATAATTGCTGTACTCAGATATTGGAGATATCCCCTCAATCAATTTTCCATTGCTATCATGAATTAAGGGAATTTTTCCACTTACAATATCTTCAAACAATTCATTAATCTTGTTAATTCCTGCTTCATCATTTTTTAGTCTTATAGTTATTTTGTCTAATCTGTAAGTCATAGTTATTATATTGGTTTTCAACTTGAAAAATGTGATGGAAAAATGCCTGCTGAGTATATTTAACTGAATACATTCAAAACATGAATTATTATGTATTTAAAGAGTTTAATTTTGAATAAATTATTAAAAATTAAATCTTACTTAAATTTGCTCCAATTTCAAAAGCCTTCTCCAAGTCTTTTGGAAACTGCAAAATCCATTGCTTTTCTTTAGCTTCCTGTGAAAATCCTGCCATGTTATACTTTGAATATTTGCTGACCTGTATTGTATCACAGACAGGATAAGTTACTATTTCACCGTTTAAAAATGAAAAGAGAAACTCATTTTTGGCCAAATCATCTTTCATTGACTCTTCATA
The DNA here is from genome assembly GCF_045636185.1 of Methanobrevibacter sp. GTDB lineage: Archaea > Methanobacteriota > Methanobacteria > Methanobacteriales > Methanobacteriaceae > Methanocatella. The sequence continues at coordinate 3,640 of NZ_JAZTXC010000052.1, forward strand.
ATACTGAAGTGGCGCATTCATAGTATAGAAAATTCCAACATTTACCTTTCCGGTAAAATAGCTGGATCCGTCATCATAGGACAGCAGACAGAAAATTAGTCTTTCAACCAATGCTCGAAATTCACTTGTAGGCTCTCCGAAGTATATTGGTGAACCTATAAGCAATGCATCAGAATCCAAAATCTCCTCAATCAATGGAGACAAGTCATCTCTCCAGTAACATTTTCCTTTAGTCTTATCTTTCAATTTACAGACAAGACAGCTCCTACATCCCTTGAATGATAAATCATATAAATTGACATATTTTGTTTCGGCACCTACTGATTCTGCTCCTTTTTGAGCGGATTGCATGATTTCAGCGGTATTCCACTTTTTTCTTGGACTTGCATTAATTATAATTGTCTTCATAATAACCACATTATATATATTTTTCATTTTACATGTAAATAAAAGCATTGAAAAAAAGATAAGTTTAAGTACTTAAAAGAATTATAAAAAGTAATCATGAAAAAAATAGCTTTAATATTTTTAGTAATTCTATTAATACTTGCAGGATGTTTAGCTTCAACAATTGCTAGTCCAGTTTTAATAATTGCTGAAGATACCGGAGAAGATGCCAGCGTAGATATGGCTGCAAAATTTTCACTTATAGGTGGTTTCGAATGGGTTTATCCAGGAAGCTCTTTTAATGCAAGGGGTGAAACATTACACAACATTCATTTAATCAGCCCAAGCGACCCCTATCATGCTGCTCAAGACATCATATCCCATACATATAATTACACCCCCCATGTAATTATCAGTGTGAACAATGACGCCGCAGAGGCAATATTCGGTAAGAATATTGTTGATTTAATAAGGTCAAATGATGCCTATAACGGATATGCAGGTAATGAAAATGTGCCCGGAACAATGTCCAGAGGAGACGCAATGGATACAGCTATGAAACAAAACGGTATGAATGTTCTACAAGTCCCAGTACAAATTATATTGGGAAATATACGCTTTATTTTCGTATGATTTCCCTTTTCTTATTTTTTAAATTGACAAATTAAAACATCTAAAATTAATATGGATACATATTTATATTATTATAAGCATTTTAGGGATGTAAAAAAAGTTTTAGTAAAATATATGATTGAAAAAAGATTAAATATGTGTGTAAAATCACTACACACAATCAAAATAAGTTATTTTTTAGCTTCAATAACAGTTTTTCCATTCATGTAAGGGACTAACACTTCAGGAATTTTAATGCTGCCATCCGCTTGCTGATAATTTTCCAAAATACAGCACATTGTCCTTTCAGTAGCAATAGCCGTACTGTTAAGAGTGTGTAAAGTCTGAGCATCTCCGGAACCTGCTCTTCCGATACGGGTTTTGGTTTTTCTTGCCTGATAATCCTTACAGTTAGTACATGAAACCAACTCTCTGAATGCGCCTGAACCAGGGAACCATGCTTCCAAATCATATTTAATGGCCGCATTATCATTCAATGCTGAAGATACAATAGCTATAATCTGATATGGAAGACCTAATTTCTGATAGATTCTCTCGGTTACCTCCATCAGGTGATCATGCTGATTTCTTGAATCATCTGGAGCTGAATAGATGAACTGTTCGATTTTTTCAAACTGGTGAACCCTGAATATTCCCAAGGTATCTTTTCCGTGTGATCCCGCTTCCTTTCTAAAGCAGGTTGAAAGTGCACAGTATCTTAACGGCAATTCATCAGGAGCAATAATTTCATTTCTGTGAAGTGCAGCCAAAGTCTGCTCTGCAGTTGCAATCAGATACATATCTTCATTTTCTACCTTGTATAATGTTTCTTTGAACTCACCGAGCTCTGAAGTTTCTGCTGCAACTTCCCCTTTTACAAAGAATGGAGTCTGCATTGGAATATACCCTTCAGCTTCCAGCTCAGCTAACGCAAATTGAATCAATGCCAAGTTTAAATGCAATATATCTCTTTTCAAATAGTAAAAACGGGCACCAGCAATGCTTGCTGCAGTTTCCAAATCAGCACCGTCAATTTTTTTAATCAAATCTACATGGTTTAACAATTCAAAATCATGCTCAGGTATTTCACCATAAGTTCTAACTACTACATTATCGTCTTCGGTATCGGAAATAGGTACATCCTCATCTATGATATTTCCAACTTTGTATCTGTAGTCATCTCTGAGTTTAAGACATTCTTCATTTTTAGCACTCAATTCTTTAATTTCTGCTGCTACTTCTTTGGAACGTTTAATGACTTCTTCTAAATTACCTTCTTCTTTTGCTTTTTTAAATGATTTAGATAATTTGTTTTTTTCAGATCTTAAAGAATTTAATTTTTTTTCACCTTCTCTCCATAAGGTGTCATATTCAATTACTTTTTCAACATTTTCAGTGCTTCTAAATCTTTTCTTCTCAGAGTCAATAATTATTTCTGGATTCTCTCTGAACAATTTTATATCTAACACTTTTTGTCCCCTAAATATTTATCACTATATAATTATGATTGTTTTGTTTTTTAAAGTTAATCCTTAACTTCCCTGTTGATTAACATTCTTCGCATTTTTGTATTGTCCAAAATTTTCAAATTGTCATCAACATCATATTTCAAATCTGCTATCAAATTAATTTCTTCGTCCCATCCTTCCCTTTCCCGAGTCCTGATTTTTTCCCAGCGCTCGTAATCTTCTTTAACGGGAATTCCATTCCTTTTTACATTTTCCAGGGCATTGAAAAATTTAAATTGGATATTTCCTCTAAGCTCCATCAGTCTGTCATACTCTTCCAGCAAATCGTCAAGCTGATAGGACATCAGGCGAAATTTTTCACATTCAAGTTCCAGCTTCAACTGGTCTAAATCATCATTGGTCATGATAGTTAATTTAGAATTTAAGATATAAAAATTTTATAAAAAAAAGAATGAATTATTTAAAGATTGCACATCTTTAAATTTTCATCAACTTTGAAATCAGGTATTTTTAGCTAATATAACCTATTTTCCATTTTTAGCCAAATCATAAAGATTATCTATAATGATTTGGAACAAATCATCAGTTTTTAAATCAATTTTTTGATGAGGATTATTCAAAAAGTCCAATGCTTTGGTAACTACCTGATTTACATTGTTTGACCTGTACATCAAACCGTTATCGATATAATACTGGTCAACAGATAATGTTTCTCCAGGATAACAAGAAATGACGGGAGTCTGCAGAATAGCTGCTTCCCTGTTCATTGTTCCTCCTGCACCGATAACCAAATCACACTTCTTCATTAAGCTTGAAGTGTCAACAGGAGGCTCCAATATAGTAACGTGTTCGATTCCTTCGAAAATATCAGCCTGCTCCTTAAATCTAGGCAATATTAATATATTTGCATGGTCTTTCAATTCATCAACAATTGGAGATAAAACGGATTTTCTACAATCTGCATCCAAATATGATGCAAGAGAGGGTTCAGGCCTCATTAAAATAGTTTTAGGATGTTCAAGATTTAAATTCAAATCCTTGAAGACATCATCATTATAGTTGAAGCTTTTGAAATGCATCAGTTCTGAAGTACCGTTGTATGGAATGATTGTATTCGGATCGGCACCAAATTTCATCAGTTTCCAAAAATCGATTTTTCTTGGAGTAATAATTCTGTCACATAAAGGCAATGTTAACTTATTAGCCGCAAGGGCATGTTCGTTGTCTAAAACGTACAAACTAGGAATTCCTAAACCGAATGAGATTCTAGGAAGTTCTATAGAATGCTTGCTAAGGGCGACATCAACCCTTTCATCAGCTATGATATCAACAAGATTATAAACTCTTGAAGTACTTTCCTTCAATTTGTCATATAGACTCACCCCATGCTTTCCAACGGAAATGAAGTCTATATCATACATATTCATTAATTTATGAATGTCTCCAAATTGCCTTCCAGTAACTATCAAATCTTCCCCTTCAGCTTCCAGATATTTAATAACATCCTTAAAGAACCTTACATGAGGAGCATTAGAAATATCAATCCAAACCTTCAAAAAATCACCGAAATCAGTTGTTCATTGCTTCTTCAATGCATTTGATGATTTCATCCAATCCTGTTCCGTCCTTTAAACTGGATTTGATGACCTTAATATTAGGATTTAATTTTAATGCATCATTGACCATCTTATCTGCATCGGCACCGACAGCATCAGCCAAGTCAACTTTGTTGATAACGACTGCATCAGATGTCTGGAAAATAATTGGGTGTTTTTCAACAGTGTCGTCCCCTTCAGTGACACTTACAACAACTATTCTCATGTGGGAACCCAATTCAAAGTCAACAGGACAGATAAGATTACCTACATTTTCAATGATAAGCATGTCCAAGTCATCCAATGGCAAATCTGCAATACCGTGACCTACCAAATGAGCATCAAGGTGACATTCTTTACCTGTGTTTAAACCTACAACAGGAACATCATGCTTTTCAATTCTGCCTGCATCAAATTTAGAAATGACATCACCAGCCAAAACACCAATTTTATAATCAGTATTATCAATAATCTCTTCCACCAGTGTTGTTTTACCGGAACCAATAGCTCCAACAAAATCAACACAGAATATTCCTTTTTCTTCTAGATTTTTCTTATTTTTATCTGCTAATTTCTTATTAGCATCCATAATATTTTTTGCAACTTCAACATCTGCTACTTGATGCATTATATCACCACATAACTTAATTATCTTCCGGTTTTTCAATAACTATATTTTTAACGACTATATCTTTACCGTTTAATATTTCAATAGAATAACTGTCACATTCTGGGCATTTGACAATAGGAGCATAATGGTCCTTATCATCAAGAATAGCTACCCCATGGAAATTACAGTCATTACAATCAATTTCTACAGGAATTTCTTCAAAAACAATCTTTGCATCTTCCAAAATCGTATTTTCAACCAAGACACCTAAAATAAATTCCAATTGTTCCGGGTTGACCATTGCAAGCCTTCCAAGTTCTATTGTAACTTCATTGACTTCAGTTGCATTATTATTTTCTGCAGTTTCAATAACTGCATCTATTATTCCTTGAGCCATTGACAATTCATGCATTAATTTCACCTAACAAAAAATATAATTATTAATACATTAATTATAGTTTTATTAATTTATAAAAGTATTTAATATCTCAATAATATTTGAGTAATACAATAATTGTTGCAATTAACAACATTTATATACTTTTTAAAATAGAATTATTATTAATTACAAGAGGGAGTAATAAGATGAGTTTTAAAAGAAAATTCGGTTTCGGATGCATGAGGCTTCCATTAACTGATGAAAATGACCCAACAAGCATTAATCAAGAATTGTTTAACCAGATGGTTGATATTTACATGGAAAAGGGCTTCAACTATTTTGATACATCCTATGCATACCATAACGGAGTATCAGAAGTCGCCATCAGAAAGGCAGTGGTTGAGAGATACCCTAGGGAATCCTATCAGATATGTGACAAGATGCCTACATGGGCACTGACCTCCGAAGAGGACAATGATAAATTTGTAGCAGAAATGCTTGAAAGATTGGGAATAGACTACTTTGATGTATTTTTTGTACATAACATCAATGTTCCATGGTACAGATTAGCTGAAAATGCCAAAACATTTGAATATGTTAAAAAAATGAAAGAAGATGGAATAGCTAAAAAAATTGGATTCAGTTTCCATGACAATTCAATACTATTGAAAGAGGTTTTAGATAAATATGGAGACTTTTTAGATGTTGTTCAGTTGGAATTGAACTATCTTGACTGGGAAGATCCTGCAATCGAAGCCAGAAAATGCTATGATTTATGTGTAGAACATGGCCTTGACGTCTATGTAATGGAACCTTTAAAAGGAGGGGTCATTGTAAATCCCCCAAAGGAAATTGAAGATGAATTTAAGCAATTCAATCCAGATAAATCAATAGCCAGTTTTGCATTAAGATTCTGCGCATCTCTGGAACATGTTAAGATTGTTTTAAGCGGAATGAGAAATATGGACAATCTTCTTGATAATTGCGATACCTTTGAAAACTTTGAAGTGTTGAGCGATGAAGAAAGTGAATTTTTAGAAAAAATGGCTGATAAGCTCTATTCAAAAGTAGCTGTTCCATGTAGCGAATGCGGATACTGCATTGATGCATGTCCTGAAAAGATTCCAATTCAGGAATACTTCTCCCTATACAACAAAAGCAAAGTTCAGCCCGAATCAAACATTTACAAGAATTACTTTGACAAATTAGGTGATGAAAAGGTACCTGCCAATAACTGCACAAACTGCAGAACATGCATTGACTACTGCACTCAGCACATTGACATACCTGAAGAGATGAAAAAAGTATGCGAACACTTTAAAGAAGGTTTCAGCGCATATTCCGGAGCACCTTAAACAAAGCCAAACCATCACCAAAAAATAACTTAAAAATATCTATTTTTATATGAAATATGATAAACAATTTAAGACAATTCCTTAATTAATTCACGAACCATCTCATTATTTTTATCTAACTTGGAAGCTTTACGCGCATATTCCATGGCTTCTGTAAATAGTCCGCCCCTTCTGTAAACAAAACCCATCAATGCAGTTGCCTCCACATGAGTATCATCAATAGCCAATAGCTCTTCCAGCAATTCCCGTGCAGTATCCAAATCACCCTGAATAAATAAGTCATATGCCTCTTCATATAATGTATC
>NZ_JAZTXC010000053.1:0-13246 GCF_045636185.1 Methanobrevibacter sp.
ATAAAGCTAATACAGAAGAATAAAGGGTGTAATTATGGCAAAAGATGAAAAATGGGGTATAGCTAATATTTACTCATCATTCAATAACACTATTATTACTGTAACAGATATTACTGGTGCTGAAACTATTTCACAATGGTCTGGTGGAAAAGTTGTTCGTGCAGACAGACAACAATCCTCACCTTTCGCAGCTATGGCTGCAGCAACCAGAATAGCTGATGATGCTAAAGAAAAAGGATTTATTGGATTACATATTAAAGTAAGAGCTCCTGGTGGAAACGGACCTAGAAGTCCAGGACCTGGTGCACAAGCTACTATCCGTGCTTTAGCAAGAGCTGGAATTAAAATTGGTAAGATAGAAGATATCACTCCAATTCCTCACGACGGTACTGGAAGACCTGGTGGTAAAAGAGGAAGAAGAGTATAAGTGGAAGGGTTTAATATGGAGATAGAAATAAAAAGCCAAACTGATGATGAAATCGTTTTCATTATCCGTGATGCAGAAGTACCTTTTGTCAATGCTATTAGAAGAGCAGCTATGGTTAATGTTCCTAAAATAGCTATTGAAGATGTTAATATTATTAGGAATGATTCTGCTATGTTTAATGAGGTACTTGCACATAGACTTGGTTTAACTCCTTTGGTTTCTGATTTGGATGCAATTGAAGGATTATTATTACCTGAAGATGACGGTTGGTTTGAACCTCAGGGTATTGCATTCAGTTTAAACGAAGTTGGACCTAAGGTAGTTTATTCTAAGGATTTAATATCTTCAGACTCAAAAATTAAACCAGTATACGATACAATTCCTATTGTTAAACTTAAAAAAGGCGAAGAACTTAATGTGGAAGCTTATGCAAAAGTTGGTTATGGAAAAAATCATGTAAAATGGATGCCAACTACCGTCTGTGCTTACAAACAATATCCGGAAATTACTTTTAATGATGACGTCGACATTGACTATGACTGTGCTGATGCATGTCCTAGAGGTGTCTTGAAATCAGACAAAAGATCTAAAAAGATTAAAATTTTAGATATTGAAAATTGTTCCATGTGTAAAAGTTGTGTAAGAGCTTCTATTAACAGAGCTGCTGCTAACGGAGCACCTGATAACAGTTATATTAACGTAGGATATCGTGAAAATGATTTCATATTTAGAATTGAAACTGATGGATCAATGCCTCCTAAGGAAGTATTATTAACAGCTTGTGATAAATTAGGTGAAAAAGCAGATAAATTTATCAGTTTTAGTGAGAAGGAGGAGTAAATAATGGTTAAGAAAATTATCAAAACTAATCCTAACCTTATTGAACTTATTAATAAACTTAATAAACAATCAAAAAGTGAAGATGCAGCTATTTGGAAAGATGTTGCTAGTAGACTTAGTAGGTCAAATAGAAGAACTGCAGAAGTAAACTTATCTGATATTAATAGGTATGCTGTTGCAGATGAAACTATTTTAGTACCTGGTAAAGTTTTATCTAATGGTGAATTAGACAAAAAAGTAAATGTTGTAGCATTAAAATTCTCAGCTAAAGCACAACAAAAAATTGAAAGTGCTGGTGGGGAATGCATCTCAATTGATGAGATAATCGAAACTAATCCTAAAGGATCAAACATTAGGATCATTGAATAAATAGGGTGTTAAAATGATGATTATTGACGGAGAAGGATGCGTTTTAGGAAGATTAGCTAGTATTACTAGTAAAAATCTTTTAGAAGGCGAAGAAGTAGTAATTATTAATGCTGAAAAAATTATGTTAACTGGTAATAGGGATTGGGCTTATGCTAAATACAAACAAAGAGTGGACAGAGCAAGTATCTCCAACCCTCGTGATTTAGGTCCTAAATATCCTAGAAGACCAGATGATATATTTAGAAGAACTGTAAGAGGAATGTTACCTTTCAAAAAATCAAAAGGTAAAACTGCATACAAAGGTTTAAAAGCATTTGTAGGTGTTCCTGCCGAATATGCTGATGCAGAACTCCAAGCAGTTCCTGAAGCAGAATACAAAAATCTTAAAAAAGGTATCGAATTAGGAGAAATCTCCAAACTTTTAGGAGCTACCTTTTAGATAAATGGATGTGTGATTATGGTTAAAGTTATTCATACAAGTGGAAAACGTAAAACAGCTATTGCTCGTGGTACTGTTAAAGAAGGAACCGGTAAAGTTAGAATCAACAGAGTTCCTTTAGAACTTTACTCTCCAGAACTTGCTAATTTAAAATTACAAGAACCATTAAAATTAGCTGGAGATTTAGCTAATGAAGTTGACATCAACATCAATGTTGTTGGTGGAGGAGTAATGGGTCAGGCAGAAGCTGCACGTATGGTTATTGCTAAAGGTCTTGTACAATGGTCACAAGATATGGATTTAAAAGAAAGATTAATCCATTACGACAGAACTATGTTAGTAGGTGACCCAAGACGTTCAGAACCTAAAAAATACGGTGGTCCTGGAGCAAGAGCACGTAAACAAAAAAGTTACAGATAATTTTATTCTGTACTTTTATATTTTATTAAAATATATAACAGATGATTTAAATGATTCCTATAAGATGTTTAAGTTGTGGAAAACCAGTATCAGCATATTTTGATGAATACAACAAAAGACTTGCTGAAGGTGAAAAATCTAAAGATATTTTAGATGATTTAGGTTTAACCAGATACTGTTGTAGAAGAATGTTGATTTCTCATGTTGAAACATGGGAATAGATTTTACAAGTTGTAGGGATATAGATAATATAAAATTACTCTTGGTAAAATAAAACTTTATGGAAGTAATATTCATGGAAATGGAGAATTTAACAAGATTTGAAAAAGCTAGACTCCTTGGAGCTAGGGCGATTCAAATATCTATGGGTGCAAAACCAAAAGTTGAAATTAAAGGTTCCTTAGATCCTATTGACATTGCTCATGAGGAACTTGTTCAAGGGGTTTTACCATTAGATGTAATTAGAGACATTGAATAAATAGTTAATCTATTTATTCTATTAAATTTATTAAAAAAAATAAAAAATACCATAGAAACTCTATAAAGAAACTTACTAATTTTTAAGGACTATGGAGTCTGTGGTAACAAATAAACTGACACTGAGGTGTTTTTTTTGGATAGTGTAATAGAAGATGTCCAAGTTCGTAAAATTCTGGACAGCAGAGGCAACCCTACCGTTGAAGTGGATGTAACCACTTGGAATGGTTTTGGCAGAGCTGCTGCACCTAGTGGAGCGAGTACTGGTTCAAGGGAAGTAGTCTCATTTCCAGAAGGTGGTGTGGATGTTATCGTAAGTGAAGTAGAAGACTTCATAGCTTCTGAACTTATCGGTATGGATGCGAATGACATTACAACTATCGACGAAGTATTAAAAGAAGTAGATGGAACTGAAAACTTGTCAGCTATTGGCGGAAATACTACTGTAGCAGTTTCAATGGCTGTTGCTAAAGCGGCTGCAGCTTCATCTAATATGCCATTATACAGGTATTTGGGAGGTAACTGGGTTAATGAATTGCCTTATCCTCTTGGAAACATGATGAATGGTGGAGCTCATGCAGGCATTAATGCACCTGACATTCAGGAATTTTTGGTTGTTCCTATTGGGGCCAAAAATATCGTTGATGCAATTTTTGCTAATGCTTCAGTTCACAAAAAATTAAAAGGACTTATCCAATCCAAAGACTCTAATTTCACAGGTGGAAAAGGAGACGAAGGAGGATGGGTACCGAACATTACTAACGACAATGCACTGGAAATTTTGGCCAAGGCATGTGAAGAGGTTGGTGATGAATTAGGTCTTGAAATTAGACCTTCTCTAGACATGGCTGCTTCTGAATTATGGAATTCAGAAAAGCAGAAATATGTATATGCTCAGGATGGTATCGAAAGGGATACTGGTGAGCAGATTGAATTCGTAAAAGACATTATTGATACTTACAATATGTTTTATGTAGAAGATCCATTTGATGAATCTGATTTCGAAGGTTTTGCTCAATTGACTGCTAAAGTTGGAGATAAATGCCTAATTTGTGGTGATGATTTATTTGTAACAAATAAAGAACTATTATTAAAAGGTATTCAAATGAATGCAGCTAATGCAATTATCATTAAACCGAATCAGATTGGTTCATTATCTGAAACCTATGCTACTGTTAAATTAGCTAAACAACATAATATTGTCCCTGTAGTATCTCACAGATCTGGTGAAACAACAGATGATACAATAGCTCACTTGGCTGTTGGATTTGCATCACCTATGATTAAAACTGGTGCTATCGGTGGAGAAAGAATAGCTAAATTAAATGAATTGATACGCATATCAGAGGAGCTTCCAAATCCTAAAATGGGTCAATTTTAATTTAATGGAGATTGAAATATGTCAAAAATAACTATAGATTATTCAAAATGTAAAGGCGATGACTGCGCTGAATGTGCTGATGTTTGTCCTATGGAAGTTTTAGTTCTCAAAGGAGACAAAATTGAAATAGTTGACCCGGATGAATGCAGTTACTGTGAAGTATGTATGGACGTATGTCCAGAAGATTGTGTAAAAGTTGAAGATGACTTTTAAATAAAAAAAACTTAAGGAGATATAAATATGACAAATGAATTATTAATTGAATTAGACAGCTACTTAGCAGCTGGTTTACATATAGGAACTCAACAAAAAACTAGTGACATGGAAAAATATATATTCAGAGTAAGATCTGATGGTTTATACGTATTAGACATTCAAAAAACAGATGAAAGAATCAGACAAATAGCTAAATTATTAGCAAAATATGATCCTGAAGACATTTTAGTAGTAGCAACCAGACAATACGGTCAAGCTCCTGTTAAAAAATTCGGAGAAGTCACTGGTGCAAAAACCATCCCTGGTAGATTCATTCCAGGTACTTTAACAAATCCTAATTATGCAAAATTCATTGAACCTAAAATTATTGTTGTAACTGACCCAAGATCAGATGCACAAGCAGTTCTTGAATCAAAACAAAACGGACTTCCAGTTATTGCATTATGTGATACTGAAAACTTACTCAGTTTTGTTGACATTGCAGTACCTGTTAACAACAAAGGTAGAAAAGCTATTGCTTTAGTTTACTGGTTACTTGCAAGACAAATCTTAAGAGAAAGAGGAGACATTCCTGAAGATGGAGATTTAGATATCGAAGCAACCGATTTCGAACTTAAATTTTAAGTGAATTGAATGATAAGAAAACCTGCTGTTGCTGGATCATTTTATCCAGAAAATCCCGAAATACTTAGAAAAACAATTGAAGATTGTTTCATGAATAAGTTAGGGGTCGGATTAATACCTGAATTAAATATTTTCGAGGGTAGTGAGTATCCTATCAATATTATGGTTCCACATGCAGGTTATATATACTCTGGTCCAGTAGCTTCTCATAGTTACTGCCAGATAGTTCAAAACGGTTTTCCTGAAGTTTTTATTATTTTAAGTCCTAATCACACAGGTTATGGCAGTGAAGTTTCAGTTTTCAATGAAGGGGAATGGATTACTCCATTAGGTAATGTAAAAATTGATGATGAGTTTGCCAATTCAATCATAGACTGTTCGGATGTGGCATCTGCTGATTTTGATGCTCATCTTTTTGAACATTCCATTGAAGTGCAGCTTCCTTTTTTACAATATTTCAGCAACGACTTTAAAATCGTGCCTATTGTAATGGGTTCCCAATCTTTTTCCGCTTCCAGCGACCTTGCAAAAGCAATATTCGATTCCGCTGAAAAATTAGGTAAGTCTTATTGCGTTATTGCAAGCACTGATTTATCTCATTTCAATAATCAGGAAAAGGCAAATAAAGTTGACGGATTTGTTTTAGAGGATATTAAACATATGAATGAATTTAAACTTTATGAAGAAGTTATTCAATTCAATATAACTATGTGTGGTTACGGTCCGGTTATGACTACTATTGCCCTTTCAAAGATGTGTGACAAGCATAACTGTGAAATCTTAGAATATAAAACAAGTGGTGATGTAACTGGAGATTTAACCTCTGTTGTAGGTTATGCTTCGGGTATTTTTAAATAGGTGTCATTATGAAGGCTATTGCTTCTGCTCCGGCAAAGATGATTTTATTTGGTGAACATTCCGTTGTATATGGTGAACCTGCTATTGCTGGTGCTGTAAATAAAAGGGCGTATGTTGAGATAAAAAAATCTTATAATGATAAGTCTATTTTAAAGTCATACGATTTAAATTTTGAAGTTGAGTTGGATACTCGTCATAAGACTTATATTTTGAAAAAAGGAAAACCAGGTATTATTAGATATATTTTAGAAGCTTTTTATAGAGTTCACGATCATAGTCCAATTGTAATGACTTTATCTTCTGAAATACCAATAGGCTCAGGATTGGGTTCTTCTGCCGCAGTTACTGTTGCAACGCTTGCAGCATTATACAGGTATCATAATATTCGTTTTAACAAAAAATCTCTTGCTCATGATGCACATATGGTTGAACAGGCGGTTCAGGGTGTTGCATCTCCATTGGATACATTGGTGTCAACCTATGGGGGTCTTGTTTATTTATCAAGGAATAAGACTTTTGAACCATTCAAAATTAATTTCAATGCTCCTTTTGTTGTGGGCTATACAACCAAACATGGAAATACAGGCAAAATGGTAAAAGATGTCAGGTCTCTTAAAAACAGGAATCCTAAAATTATAAATCCTGTTATAACAGCTATGGGCAATCTGACAAATTATGGTAAACAAGCCATTCTTAAAAGAGATTATAAAAAGATTGGTGAATTGATGAATATTAACCATGGTTTTTTAGATGTTTTAGGAGTAAATACTGTGGAATTATCTCGTATGGTTTATACTGCTAGAGAATGCGGGGCAATAGGTTCCAAAATCACCGGTGCAGGTGGTGGAGGAAGTATCATTGCGCTTTGTCCAGGTAAATCCAAGGAAGTTGCTGAGGGTATTTCAAGACAGGATAATGTTTTACAAGTCAATTTTACTAAACGTGGAGTTTCTTCTAGGGTTCGTACGTGATTTTAATGTTTATTCTAAAAATTGGTGGCAGTATTTTAACAAATAAGGATGCACCTGAAAGCGAAGTTGATTCTGTCAGTTTAAAAAGAATTGCAGGTGAGATTAAAAGATCTCTTGATAATTCATCTAAGGAATTGATTATAGTTCATGGTGCCGGTTCTTTTGGCCATCCTCCTGCAAAAAAATATAAGATAGGCCAAGATTTTGATGAAAGCGAATATCCTCAAAAGAGAATAGGTTTTTGCGAAATCCAAAATGCAGTAAAAAAGTTGAATATGCTGATTTGTGAAGAGTTTATTTCTCAAGGGTTGCCGGTCATTGCAATTCCTGCGTCTTCATTCATAACTGCAAGTTCTAAAAGGATTACTGAAGGCAATTTGGATGTTTTCAAGAATTACCTGTCAAAAGGATTCATTCCAGTTATTTATGGGGATGTAGTATTGGACACCGATTTGGAATTTTGCGTTATTTCAGGAGACCAAATTATTCAGTATTTGGCAAGTAATCTAAACCCTGATACAGTAGTTTTGGGCACTGATGTAGATGGTGTATACAACAAGAATCCTAAAACACATGATGATGCTGTTTTTTATGAAAGGTTCTCATCAATTGAAGATTTGGATGCATTAGAAGGAACTACCAATGTTGATGTTACTGGCGGTATGGTTGGAAAGATTAAGGAACTATTATTTTTAGCAGATTTAGGGATAGAATCTAAGATAATAAATGCTGAAATTGAAGATAATATTTATAAAGTTTTAGAAAATGAAGATGTAAAAGGAACTGTTATTTCAAGGAGTAAAACATGATTTCTAATAGAAAATTAGAACATTTATTAATTTGTAAAAAATATGATGTTGAATTCAAGGACAAGACTACAGGTTTTGAAGATATAGAATTAATCCATAATGCTCTTCCTGAAATTGATAAGAATGAAATTGATTTGTCCACAAATGTTTTTGGTAAAAAATTAGATTCTCCTTTATTTATAACAGCAATTACAGGAGGCCATCCTGCTGCAAAAGAAATTAATAAAGAATTGGCTATTGCTGCAGAAAATAATAAAATTGCTATGGGAGTAGGCTCTCAAAGGGCAGCATGCGAACATCCCGAATTGGAAGACACTTATTCTGTTGTCAGGGATAATGCTCCTGATTGTTTATTGGTAGGAAATATTGGTGCTCCTCAATTGAATTTGGCCAATAAGGCTGTTGAAATTTTAGATGCAGATATTTTAGCTATTCATCTAAATCCTCTTCAAGAACTCATTCAGCCTGAAGGTGATTTGGATGCTAGAGGATATCTAGAATTAATTTCACAGATTACTGACATAGTTGATATTCCGATAATGGCAAAGGAAACTGGCTGTGGTATATCAGCTGAAACTGCAAGCCAATTGGTCGATGCAGGTGTAGATTACATTGATATTGAAGGTGCCGGCGGAACAAGCTGGTCTGCTGTTGAAACATATAGATCAGAAGATAAATATTATGGTGAATTATTCTGGGATTGGGGTATTCCAACAGCAATTTCAACTGCTGAAGTTGTAAATACCGTTGATGTTCCAGTTATTTCATCCGGAGGAATAAGGTCTGGTCTTGAAGCTGCTAAAGCTATTGCTCTTGGAGCAGATAGTGTCGGTATGGCTTTACCATTTTTAAAAAGGTCAATTTCACAAGAAGAATTAAATCAATTTATCAATAAGTTTAATGATTCATTAAGAATAGCCATGTTTTTAGTTGGAGCAAATAACATTGAAGAATTGAAACAATCAAAGTTAGTTATTCGGGGAAAAACAAGACAATGGCTTAATGAACGAGGAATTAACACTGAAAATTATTCAAGGAGATAGAAACAAATGAGCGTTGAAGTAATCGCAATAGGAGGATACCAGGAAGTCGGTAAAAACATGACGGCTGTCAAGATTGGTGAAGACGTTATTATTTTTGATATGGGTATTCATCTTGACAGAATTAGTATGCATGAAGATACGGATATTGACAGAATGCATAGTTTGGATTTAATTGAAAGGGGAGTTATTCCTGACGATACATTAATGAAGGATGTAGACGGAAAAGTAAAAGGAATAGTTTTCTCTCACGGTCACTTGGACCACATTGGAGCTGTAGCTAAATTGGCCCACAGATATGATGCGCCATTGATTGGAACACAGTATACGGCCGCACTGATAGAAAAACAAATTAAAGGAGAACGTAAATTCAAAGTGAACAATCCTATTAAAGTTTTAAACCCTGGTGGAAAAATAAAGCTTTCAAAAAATATCACTTTGGAATTTGTCCAATCAACTCACAGTATACCTCAGGCAGTATTCCCTATATTGCATACTCCTGAAGGTATTATTGTTTATGCACTTGATTTTAAATTTGACAACCATCAAAAAGTTTCTCCTCCACCTGATTACAGGAGATTGAAAGAATTGGGTAGGAAAGGAGTGCTTGCTTTAATTGTTGAAACTACTAATGCAAAGAATTTTGATGAAGTAAAAACTCATTCTGAACGTATTGCTCGCAATATATTGGAAGATGTAATGAAAGGACCATTGCATGAAAAAACAGGTATGATTGTTACTACATTCTCTTCTCATGTAGAAAGGGTTCAGGCAATTGCCGACATTGCAAAAAAATCCCACAGAGAAATTTTTTTCCTGGGAAGGTCCATGGAACGTTTCTGTGGAATAGCACAGAAGCACGGAATTTTAAAATTGCCGAAGAATGCTAATATTTATGGAAGTCCTAAAGCAGTCAACAGGGCATTAATGGAAGCTGATGAAGCACGTGACAAGTATTTGCTTGTAACTACAGGTCACCAGGGTGAACCTGATGCATTGCTACCTAGAATAGCCAGCGGCAGAACTCCATTCAATATAAAACCTGGAGATAATGTTATTATTTCTGCACCGATTATTCCAAACCCGACCAATGCTGCAAACAGACATATTATGGAAAGAAGATTACAGTCAAAAGGTGCAAGAATATATCCTAATGCCCACGTTTCAGGGCATGCCGGAAGAGAAGATCACAGGGAATTCTTGCGTATGTTAAAGCCGCAGCATATCATTCCTGCACACGGAGATTTGTCAATGCTTTCAGCTTATGGTGAGTTGGCTGAAGAGGAAGGATATAGAATTGGTTATGATGTTCATATTTTAAGAAATTCACAGGCACAAGTTTTTAGAAGTTAAGAGGGATAATATGAGTGATGTAAAAGAGATTTTAGGAAATTATTCATCTGATATTATTAAAACCATAGAAGATGAATTGGCGGTTATTACTCCAAATAATCTTCAAGAAGCTTCAATCTATTTAACTAAAGCTGGCGGTAAAATGCTTAGGCCATCTTTAAGTTTGATAACTGCTGAAGCTGTTGGAGGTAAACGTGATAATGCACTTAAAGCAGGTTCTGCAATAGAACTTATCCATACGTTTTCATTGATTCATGATGATATCATGGATGATGACGATATGAGAAGGGGAATGCCTTCAGTGCATAAAGTTTGGGGTGAAGACGTAGCTATTTTGGCAGGAGACACATTGTTTTCAAAAGCATTTGAAATAATCATCAATTCCAGTCAGGAAATAAACACTCCTGTTCAGATCAACAACGCTTTGGCGACTGTTGCTGACGCATGCGTAAAAATCTGTGAAGGTCAGGCTTCAGACATGGGCTTTGAAGACCGCTTTGATGTAACTGAAGAAGAATACATGGAAATGATATTCAAGAAAACAGGAGCATTAATTGCTGCAGCAACTAAAGTTGGAGCAATTATGGGTGGAGCTTCAGATGAAGTCATTGATGCAATGTATGAATACGGCAGACTCATAGGTCTTGCATTCCAGATTCAGGATGATTATCTTGACCTTGCAAGTGATGAGGAAACCTTAGGTAAACCTATCGGATCAGATATCGGGAAGGGAAAGATGACTATCATAGCTATTAGAGGTCTTTCCTCTGCCGGTGACGACAGTGAAAAATTATTGGAAATATTAAAAGATGATAATAATTCACAAGAGGATATAGATTTAGCTATTGAAATTTTAACAAAATGTGGTGCAATTGAATATGCTAGAAATCTTGCACTAGATTCTGTAAACCAAGCAAAAGAAGTACTTGAAATATTACCTGACTCTTCAAGTAAACAGGTACTTTCTGACATTGCCGATTTTGTATTAGAAAGACATTCATAATATCTTTCTTTTTTTCTATTTTTTTACAATATATTTAAATTAACTTTATTACAAACTTATTTTCATGAAAGGTATAATTGGTACTATTTGTGGGGATGTTATCGGTTCGACATATGAATTTCACCCTATAAAAACGAAAGACTTTAGACTGTATAATCATTATTCTGGATTTACTGACGATACTGTAATTACATTGGCTATAGCCTCATGGTTGATTGAAGATAAAACCTCAAAGGATGTTTTGATTTCAGAAATTAAGAGATTTGGATTGAAATATCCTAATGCGGGTTACGGCCGAATGTTTTACCGGTGGCTGCATGAGGACAGTCCTGAACCTTATGGGAGCTGGGGCAATGGATCTGCAATGAGGGTAAGTCCTATTGCATGGGTAGCCGATTCACTGGAGGAAGCTCAGGAATTGGCCGAACTGTCAGCTGTTGTAACTCATGATCATCCTGAAGGAATAAAAGGTGCATTGGCCACCAGTGATGCAATATTCTTGGCAAAAACTGGAAGCAGTAAAGAAGAAATCAAAAGACACATTGAAAAACATTATAATTATAATTTAAGTCGAAAAATTGATGATATCAGACCTGATTATAGTTTTGACGTGTCCTGTGCAGGGTCAGTTCCTGAATCTATAATCTGCTTTTTGGAAGCAAGTGATTTTGAAGACACAATAAGGAATGCAATTTCTTTGGGCGGAGATGCGGATACTCAGGCAGCTATTGCAGGAGGCATTGCTTCAGCATATTGGGAAGTTCCACCTAAAATATCTGCAAGATCAATAAGGCGTCTTGATTCTAATTTATTGGAAGTTTTCATTAAATTTAGGGAAAAATATGAAAAATAGATGGGGCTTTGTTAAGCCCCATATTTTCTTTAACCTGTTTTTCATTCAATGGAGTATATTATTCACAATTGGTAATGCTTTAGGGGAGGATACAAGTTAAAGTAGTGTGTTTGTATGTACTTTTGATGATTTTTATAGCAAAGCATTACCACAGGATTTTTCATAATTGAGTTTTTGTATGGCAATATTCTTCATTGCCATATTATACTTAGTCTTTTTAAGTATTTAAGACTTTTTGTTTTATTTTATACAATATAACCTCTTTAAATCAATATTTCCTTCATGAAGTAATATTTCACAATTATGTAATTTTTTCCTTCATTACTCTCTTTTTGACTATTACTTGCTTAAATCAATATTTATCTAAAAAATAACTGCTTAATTTATAAATGATGAGGTTAATACTATAATTAGAGGTTAATCTCTTGTTAAAAAGTCAAAAATCCAAATAGATTGTTTGGTGAACTTTCATTGCATTAGTTTTTTAAAATATTAATTTGGTGTTACTCCTTTTGTGATTTTTGGCTTTTTTCCTATTTTGAAGTGTGAAAATTTTTCACTCAATCAGATTATCTATTTTGTCAAAAATTTCATGGTAGTTTTTAAAGAGATTTCTGATTTCATCATCATTTCTGGACATTAATGATATCTTCAGTTGCTGATTCTTTTCAAGGATTTTAACTTGGTCTGATTCATGATTATCTTCAAACTTATCGATGATTAATGATCTAATCTCATTGTATGTGTCTTCAGTTAAGTTATACCTTCTGTTATGGTTCAGCATATCCATCGCATGAATAAGTCCGTTTTCTTCCTTGTCAATGCAGGATGACAGTTTGATATTTGTATCCATATAGTAAGGAGCTTCTATTTTGTCCCTGCGGAGTATGATTGAAATTTTTGTTATTACGTGGTCGTCACTGCAGTTTTCATTAATGATTTTAATCAATTGGAACTGTTTTATATTGGCGTTGTTATTCATGAAAGTCATATTAATATATTATTTTTGCATAGATTTATATTTAATGAGTTGAAGACCTCAATATTCATTTTAATAATGAATTATTTCAATCACATCTATTTTTTTTAAAATTACTTCTTTTTCTTTTCTTTCTAATTTTTTTCTAATTCGTGAATCTTTTATCATAGTTCTGGCTAATTCTTCA
>NZ_JAZTXC010000054.1:0-13023 GCF_045636185.1 Methanobrevibacter sp.
AAATTTTTTATTAAATTTTTTATTAAATTTTTTATTAAATCTTGATTCATTTCTATATTTATTTTACACCAAATTTTGGTTCATGTACACATAAATTTTTAATAACATAACAAGAATTTTAGTTGATTTAATAACAAGAATTTAGTTAATTTAACAACAAAAATCTGCCTAATGTAATAACAAGAATTGGTATTTTTGGGCCGGCGAAGCGGTGTAAATTGCGTTGAATTGCAGGGAAATGAATTGCGTTGAATTGCAAGAAAACACACTAAAAATTGAGAGAGGACAAATTTTATAATTTTATTTATCTTTCTTTTAAAATTCATTTTATAATTTAAAAACGTAAAGCACACTTTACATTTTAGAGATAATAATCGGATTTTTTAACCTATTTACGTTTTCATTTCCATAGCGCCGCTGTCTTACAGTTCCTTACAAATATTGTAAAAAAAGTGTAAAAATGATAGGTGAAATAAAAACAAATAAAAACAACATAAATTTCTTCGAAATGTTTACGTTTCAAACTTCTTTTTTACCCCTTATAATAATTTCATTATATAAGGGGTTATAAATACTAAATTATCTTATTTATTTTTTATATTTTAAATTAAAATAATTTTAAATGAAAAGGGTAAAAAATACCCATTGGTTATTTTTATATGTTTTTTATTTTTAATGTAGCAAAATAAAATAAATTTTAAAAAACTTGCAGTAAACTTGCAAAAAGTTGTAGGTTTAAATTATTTACATTTTAGATATATTTTTTCCTATCCCAACAAAAATCCCAAAAAAAAATTGAGAGGGGTCCCAGCGGCCCCGACTGATTATTTGTTGGTCACCAGTGTTAATAAATTTTTTACTCACCAAATTTTTTCCCGCCAAAAAATTTTTTGTTTGCCTGTTCCGCTTGCACATGTGTGCAGGGGGCGCAGGGGGATACTTGATTTTATTTTTCCAGAATGGTTTACTTTTTTACTTTATTGATATATAATAAAATAAATGAAACTCAAGAGGTGACCCGCATGAACGACAAAAAAATTTTAGATAAGTCCAATGGATTAAAGAAAGTTAATCACAATCAAATCAAGTCACAGTCAGATGTCTATGAAATTTATCTTGGTACCTTCATCGACAATACATTCACATGGTACTCAGTAAAGAAAATCAAGAATCTTTCTGAAGCTTATAAAGAATTTAAGTCTTATGTCAATACCCAATTAAAATATACTGATGAAGAACTTCAACAGGTTTGGGATACTGGTCGACTTGACATTGAACTTCGTCAAGGGTCTAAGCTACTTAACTGGGTCGGCATTTATTCCAGAGAGGTTAAGCCACTAGACAAGAAGGAAGAAAAAGAAGTTGAGAAGGGTGACATCAAAAACAAAGAAGCAAAAAATAAATCCAAGAAAGATTCTGTGGATGTATCAAAAGCTAGATTAAAATTTTTGTCTGACTCAGTTAACTTCGATAAAGTATTACTAAATACACACTATGATTCTCATGATGAAGTAGTTATTAAAACTCTTCAAGGTAAAACCAAATGTCTAAACGTCTACGGAACTTGCGAAGATGATTTAGAAATTGTTGAATAGCGTACGCTGCCTATGGTCATATAACATACACTCCTGATAAAAGGTGAGCATGGAAAATTCAATCCATACTCATCTTTTATTTTTTACCAAGATAAATTGGTACCAAATTAGAGAAAATCAAATCTGGACCAAATTTCATATATCTGGTTCAGTGTTTATATCCTTCCTCAAAGTTTAATTTAGTAATTATTATTTCACTGGCACACCTTGGACACTCACATGTCCAGTACGCTTCCCATTCAACATCACCTTTTTCGCCGATGTTTAAGTACGATAAATTACATTCCTTTAGCTCTACTTCAAATAGACATCCTTCGTTGTGACACAATACTTCACATGTTGGATTTTTTTCGTAGTAATCTTCGACATGTAAGAACTGAATTAAGGAATCCTTGTTCCAAGTCTTTCTTTTGATTTTCATGTTCAATCACACTCCTTTTGAAATTATATATTACTTTACTCCGTAAAGGAAGTAATATATAATTTTGCCGATTTGCCGATTTATACGATGCAGGTATTTATAATTTTTATAATTTCTTTATCATCTGGATTAACTTCAATGAGAGTTGTAGTTAATTTTTGTAGCGGTAATAATACCCATTTTGATTTATCTTCTTTCACAGAATCATAATATTCTTCGGCAGATTCTAAATCATCGAATTCCTCTGCAGATGTGTACTTGCCTTCACCAAACATGGTAAAAGCTCCCTGCTCAACGATGTACTTCTTATTCATGTTGATGCTCTTCCACCTGTTTACAAATCATATTGAATGTCGGAATGTCCATAAACATTACAGGATAGTCTCGCATTTCTTCTACGACTTGATTTTTGTTGATGGCGAACCATCTACCAGTAGGAATCGCAGACTCACCTCTATCTTTTTCAACTACCAAACAATAATCTTTGTATTTTTCTTTACACTCATCGCAAGGCTCAATAGAAATACAACACACTCTTGGTGCCTCTTCATCATTTTTTAATTCGCCCATAAGAGCGATGCCTGTAACTTCCCCACAGTAGAAGCAGGTGGTCATCGATGGATTCACTCCATGCTTTTTTGATAGCTTAATATCTTTACTCATTATTATTCTCCTTCTTTTTATTTTGTTCATCTAACCAAGTCAGATAACCTCTTTCAGTAACATTAACAGTAAGCTCCACCTCAACAAAGTTAGGATGCCACTTAAAATTAAATAAACCAAGAGATTCCAACCACTTAACTAATTCATATTTGGTAGTAGTATCTTTGGCGAGTTTCCTCTTATATCCTTCAGCGGTCTTCTTAGAACATGGAGCAGTTCCGGCAAGACATTCATTTGAAGGTGTAAATTTGTTTCTTGATAGTGGAAATAATCTTGACATTATTTTACCTCCTATTCTATAAATAATATTTTTCTGCCATCTACTATGATTTTGTAGATTGCATCATCAATCATTTTACCAATCTTATTATATTCTTCACAAAAATCACAATATGATATTGGGTTAACACTGAATAATTTAGATTCTATTGTAGGTGCAGTTTTAAATTTTTTAACTGTATATTCATCATCTTCATCAGTGTCATCATAGTAAA
Organism: Methanobrevibacter sp.; assembly: GCF_045636185.1. Taxonomy (GTDB): domain Archaea; phylum Methanobacteriota; class Methanobacteria; order Methanobacteriales; family Methanobacteriaceae; genus Methanocatella. The sequence continues at coordinate 3,174 of NZ_JAZTXC010000054.1, forward strand.
CCCTGAAGTCAACCGTTTTGTTTTCAATATCAATAGAAACTCTGCCTTCTTCCCAATTACGAGTATATTCAATTCCTTTTTCAGTGAAAGAAATTAAACCATCATTTCTATCAATTTTATCCATAGCAGTAATTTCAGGATGTGTATCCTTTAAACGATTGACTTCATCAAGAGTAACTGATGAACCTAGTGCAGCGATTTTAATCCTTCTATATATTTCAGAAAGATTTTCTAAATCTTCAGATTTAATATCACTAAATACAGTAATAAAATCTTTCGTTATATCAAGAGATGAACTTGTATATGCCGACCAATGCATATACACATTTGCGATTGTTCTTCCTCTAGAAATAATTTCCACATTTAATCTTTGTCCCATATTATTTATCCTCCTTGACTAAGAATGCTTTTAATGATGCTGGTGTAAATGTACGCTCACTAATTCCATGTGATTCAGGATAGCGAATCTTATCAAATTCTGTTAATGTTGGTGTATCAAACATCACAATGACATAGTTTTCAACAGATGCTATGCCTGACTGCTTACAAATAACATTAACAACTTCTCCTTCACCAAAAATTTTGTGCTTAATTCTTTCTCCTACAAACATATCTTATTCCTCCTCTTATCTATTTTCTAAATAATAATTATAAACTTCTTCAACACGTTTTCTATCTTTTTCATTTTTAATCACAGTATAACCGTCTTCATTCTCAATTGTTTCTAATCCTAAGTCTTCGGCCATTGTGACTAAATCACCTTCATAATCATCTAAGTCATAGAAAATATGACCGGAGCTTCTTTCCATTTCAATTACTTCATTAATAACTTTAATATCTTTTTTTAACATATCTTATTCCTCCTCCATATTAACTGCTTGTATTTTATTTAAATTAAATCTATATAATGGATAAGTACAGAAACCAGACTGAGCGGTAAATTCAAGTTTATCACCCAACTGATTCTCTTTAATAAATTCTTCTGCCCATGGACAGTTATTTGTATCGACATACGCGCATCCATCTGGTGTAAATTCATGTGGTAAGCACACAGTTAATACACCGAATGGACTTCCATCAGTAGAATCTTCTAGCATTACTGCTAAAGAATTATTTGCCATGTATGTAGAACGCTTAGCGGCTACATCAAAAATCGTTCCATATAAATTTACTTTCATATTATTTATTCTCCTTTTTTTATTTATCCAAACTATTAATCCAAACTATTATCCAAATCTATAATATCTTGAATAGAATAATCAACTATTAAATTACAATAGTTAATAATTAACCAATTAGCAGCGAATATATCTATGTCTGCACAAGTTCCGCATTCAATATTACCAATAGTATCCGTTCTAAGAATTCCATATTGTTTTACAAGAGCAGGTTCATCCAGACATGCATTAACAATATCGAGGAAATTTTCTGTTTCAAGTTTCATATTTTGGATTTTATATGCAATGACATGACCTGATTTAACCAACTCAAAATAACTTGCAAGTGGTATTTCTTCTTGAAGGGCACCGTTTATATCATAAATTGGTTCATTGATATAAATATCATCTACTGCTTTGTACGGACTTACAATAGAATATATATCCTGTAAAACAACTAATAGTTGTTCTGCATCATTATAATCTACATTAAAATTTTTAGATGAGAATTCAACACCATCCTCAAATTTAATATAGAATCTAACTACCTTTGTCATTTTGTTTCACCTCCAAAAAATTTAATATTTGAGTTAATAAATCATCAAAGCTTCTGACCAACATATATCCTGAATGGTTTTTACAGCACCATCTTTCCCATGTTTCTTGAAGTGTAGACCTCTTACCAGTTTCAGTCTTAATTTCTACTTCGATGTGATATCCATTAAGTGACATCCAGAAATCTGCGGAACCTTTTTTATAATTTGCCGATGATGCGATACGTCTTTCAAAGATAATTGGGAATGCATTCTTCTGTAGTTTCTTTAATCCGGCTTCGATATTATCTTGAATTACTGTCTCATACTTTTTCATGATGGTAATCCTTTAATAAATTCATTTATTTGGTTAATATAATCTACGCAAGAACTATCTAGTAGTCCTGTTCCAATGACTATCATATTAGTATTATTGCCAAAATATCTTAAATACATATCTCTATCTGGAAATACGCGACATTCAAATACAGTATCTGGTTTACGAAAATTAGGTTCACAAAAAACATCTTCATTTTTGTGCATACATTTTCTATGTACAATGTTATCTTTATCTGGATGGTCTAATAACAAATCAAATAATGATTTGTATTGAGCACCATAAGCGCATGGATTTATATTTATATCTGGGAATCTACTATGATATTCTGTATAAGATAATAAAGGTTCTACTTCTCCTGTGTCTATATTTACAGTATTAAAATAGATATCAATGATTTCATTCTTACGAAATTTTTTTGCCTTTATTAAACGATATATGAAATCAACAACCACATCATTTAATACTTCTTCTAATGCATTCGTAAAATATTCTTTACGATATACCCAAATATTAAATGGTTGTGATATAAATGTACTATTCTTAGTACAGATATATATTTCAACATTTGTGTTCATAAGATTACCTCCTTAGCTAGATTTAATCAATTCAATATTTTGTTCTAGGTTGGTAGCTACTGCTGCAAGTGTATCATTCAACCTGTCGATTTCTTTTTGTAGTAGAATTCCTGCTGCAACCAAATGAGTATTCTCATCCTCTAAATCTTTGATTCTCTGTTTTAATAAATCAAACTGTGAATAAGCTGCATCTATCTCTACTCCAAATTTATTTTTTATTTTTTGAATGACATATAATGGCACAGTATCTACTGAGCGCTCCCACTTTGATATTGCCGATGGAGAGCACTCAAGCTCTACTGCGAACTGCTCTTGTGTCATTCCACGAGACTTTCTAAAATCTTTTAACTTCATATTATTTACCTCACATAATAACTTCTATATTATATTTTTCTCTTACTAACTTTGTAAAAGATTTAGTAATTGGTGTTTTACCAGTAAGATAATTACAAATTCTTGAGAATGAACATTCTAACTGTCTTGCTAATTCTCTTGCCGATAATTTATTTTCTGACATGAAATCTTCTAATGTCATCATCTTTAATTGTGTTCCTACACTATTTGTTTCTGGAAACATATCAGATGCACTAAGTTCAACATCTTTTTCAAAGACTTGACCAACAGATTTTAATCCTGAGCAATCCATGTCAGTTAATTCAAAGTATCCACTACCATCTGAATAGTCATCGTCGATAGATTCTGGGTCATATACTGCGCCGGTAAACCATTTTAATTCTGATTCATGTACACCATGTAGGTAATCTAGAGCTTGTTGATGATTAGTAAATACTTCAACTTCCTGTGTTAATTCTCCGTCATCATCTGAACGGTTAATTACTACTATAAATATTTTTTTATTCATATAAATTTCTCCTTTTTACATTTTAAATTATTTACATTTTAATTATATCATACTTTTTAAATCTTGTACACATAATTTTATAAAATTTTTAAGGTTGTCGCGATAGCACAACTAAACTCTTATTATTTTTTATAAAGATATATGTAATAAAAAAGGGTTATTGCTAACCCCTTCTTATTTTAATAACATATTCTGCTGCCTCATGACCATCTATGTCTTGAATATATTTAAAACTGATGTCATCTATTAAACCCCAACGGAATGGGATGTCTTTATATTTCTTACAAACTTTTTTAACTAACCAATCATAACAGTCACTGTAATATTGATGTCTATCCAATCCCCATTCATGGTCACCCCAAACATGAATTGTTAGTGTTTCAATATTATCATATGAATTTGACTGAATCTTAACTAGCTTTGCATTAACAGAACCGTAACCTTGCCAATGTTTTAATTTCATTTTGATACCACCTTCCCTAAAAACATTTCTTGTACTACTTTATCTGATAGACCACGATAGTGCATCATGATTCTTGCCGGTATGACCTTATCTTGGTCGCACTGATTGCAGCATCTGGACTTATAATCATCTTTATCACATAATGGATATGGATTATTACCGAACTGCTCTACTTCTTTACCACAAATACAACACTTGATTTTCTCCATATGGTTTCACTCCTTTCAAAAAGTTATTTAGTGTAACAAGCCAGCTAGAACAGAATTGAATTATATAAACTAATTCATCATTAGCATTGTAGAATCTTAAGTCACCACCCATTTTGACAACTTGAAATACATAATGTTTAGCTTCAGTATCTGTGTAATAATTATAACAGCTTATTTTATATTTATCTTTGGGATTAGTATTATTATCTACATAGAAGTCAAAGATACTTTTATATTGATGGTAAGCGGTTAGGTAACAGTCGAATTTACCATCTGCACCTGTAGATTGAAAATCAATAACAGGGATGGCGTTGCTGTTTTCATCAAACTTATTTATATAGACTGCGCTAAGAGGAATTTGACCTTTACCTGCAGCTTGATTTACTTCAATCCAGTTTCTAAAGATTGAACCGATTAACACTATCTTTAACATATCTTTTAAATCTTTAGTAACAGTATCGTCATTATTATATAATAACGGCAACATACATTCTTGACCATCTTCAGTAACTAAATATAATTCACATGGTTCTAACATGTCAATCATCCCCTTCATCTAATTTTAATTTTAATTCTCTTAATTTATCCTTACGGATTTCATCATAGACTTCATGCTTAAGCTCATCAACAATCGCCGGTGTGATTCCATTAAAGGATTCATCTGCCAGCATCACAAAATTTGAATAGTATTTTGGTTTGTTTCCGAGCTTTAGTAATTCTTTAATTCTACGACGAGCATGATAAATCGTCTGAACATACTTAGTATTTTGATAGATATAATATTCTACATATTGGTCTGGCTTACTGCCATAGACATATCTTCTTTTTACATCAGAGCCATAGGTAATTTCGGTGGCTACACCTTGATTACATCTACGAACTGCATGATGAATGTGACTCCACTCATTTGCCATATGTCATCACCTCATTATCAAGGAATTCATCTACTTCTTTTTGTATTTTATCAAATTCATTATAATCTTTTACCCTATGAATATCCATAGTTAAACCCGGTAACAATTTATAATTTATATTATTTGTACCACATAAGAATCTAAATCTAGCTTCAGATATTATGGTAGGACAAATTGTAAATGGAATTGCAAATTCATCTATTTCTGGAAGTAATACTGTACCATCATTACCTACAATTCTATTTACATCATCGATATAGTTTATAATGACACTAATAGGTGTGGTATATTGAGTATCATCAATGGCATAAACCTCCATGGAGTAATTAGATATAGCATCTAGGTCATCATTATCTTCGATAACCCCATAATAATTATCTTTAATTTTAACTACCTTCATTATTTTTCACTATCCTTTATATTAGTTTATTGATTTTAAAATCAAATACTTCTTCCCCATTTAATTCTAATACATATTTAATATCAGGCCAAGTTATAGATTTTCTATTATTAGACCATTCATTATAACGTTTAAGAGCATTTTTACAATAATCAGCTATCTTATTTTTATTTCCAAGAATTGAAGTTGGAAAATTTGTATCAATAGTATTACGATATTCATAATTACCATTAACTAATACATACATATTTATTTTAGCTTTGCCAATTTCATTTTTAAATAAGATGTATTGTTTTTCAGGCTTATCTAATGTCTCATAATAATTAGTCTTATAATTATTATAAAAATCTACCGCTTCTTTTTTAGTTTTGAAATTATATAAGCTATCTGTACTAGCTCTATCAAAACAATAGTTTACTCTGACTTGCCAATAAGTTAACATAGTTTTATTCTCCTGCCTCTTCTTTATATTTTTGGTAACAGGAATAACAAATTACTATTTCAGTAATACAAAATACTTCTTCAAATATATCTTTGGGTGGGCGAATATATCCTTTGACATACCCACATCCATAAAACTTTCTTTTACAGTCAGCACATACTTTAGGCCCACATAAACAACTTATTTCAAATTTTGGCATACTAATCACCAGCCTCTATTTCTCGATTTAGTTCCTCTGCTTGTTGGTTAATTTCTTCATCATCCGTTAGTGCACAAGCAATCCAACAAGCACTTGCATTATCATAAAATGGACAATCACTAGAGCAATCATCACCGTTATGATGTTTATAGCAAATATCTTCTATTTCTCTTAATGTTAAATCTTTAACTTTCTTTGGCATACTAGTCACCTGACTTTCTTTTTATTATTTCGGCTATGCCGATTTTATTCGCATGTATTGCTGCATGACAGTTATGGCATACAGCCAACAGGTTATCTCTTGAATGGTTTGCACCAATCAAATCAACAGCAATGATGTGATGAATCTCCTCTGTAGCAGCTCCACACATCTCACATGTTGGATGTTCTTTGGCATACTTATCACGGATACGCTTCCAAGCACGACCATATTTTTGGTTTGATGATGACTTTTTGTGGAATCCGAATTCTAATAGCAATTCATTTATCTCATCAACACTTAGGTTAATCTTCACAGATGACTCACTTAAAGGAGTCATCGTAAGTTTTCTATTTTTGTTATCAATATATCTCATAGGTATCTTTCCTTTACTATATTTTTGGTACAGACCAACTACCTAAATAGTTGGTCCATACAAGAGATTAGATTTGCCTCTAGCTCTGCAAGATAATTATTGGTAAATATCTTTTTGGCTTTTGGACATTTCCTCTCAATGATTTTTTGGTCACATGTATCACATATCATGATTACATTTTGGTGATTCCATACTCTATAGTTCTTTCCAGACTCTCTAGAATTTACTCCACCATCGAATAAGACAATGTTCCATACAGTCTGACCAACTTTTTGTAGTGAATTATAGATTCCATAGATTTCTTCTCTAACTTCTGTACCACCATTACATTCAATTCCCATGTTTGAATCATCTCTAACAATGTGCTCATCATCATGAGTGACCAATGTGAATTCGAATGACTTATATTTCTTACTTAGTTGCCATAGGCATCTAATTATTGAGTTTGCTTTTTGCTTATTGCTACCAAAGCTTCCAGAGTTGTCACAGAAGAAGTTGATTCTGAATTTTCCGAAGGAGTTATTTAATCCATTTGGATTTGGCTTATCAAACCAGCGGTAATCTTCTACCCGACCCGGTCTATGAATATTCTTTGGATTTAATCTTCCAGAATATCCTGCTAAAGCCTTGGATTCAATAGATTTCTTCTTCAACATTCTTAGAATGATAGCTTCTGCTCTTTGATTGAATTCAGGTAGGCAGTCATACTTATGAATTACCTTGCCGATACTTCTTCTTAATATTTCTGCAAGTGATTCTTGTGCAGTTTTATCGTCTTTATCGACGAATCCATTGTTCTTCATTGCTTCTTCCTCTATCTGAGCACGAGTTTGCTCATCAACAGGATTAAACAATCCAGAGCCTGCTCCGTGGGATGGGGTACCATTAGGGTCATTCTCTCCACCGGTAGATTCATTACCACTTGGATTATCACTTGGATTTTCTCCATCGGCAGAACCAGATTCATTAGAACTCGCAGCTTCTTCATTTGGGTTATCTTGTTCAGATGTATTTTCACCAGATGAAAATTGTTGACCTTGTTGACCTTGGCCTGCTTGATTAGGTTGTTGTTGCTGTTGTGATTGTGCTTGTTGAGATTGGATTTGACCCCACTTCATTGCACATGCATAGATGACATCAAATAATAACCCTGCATAAGGTTTTAATTCATACCATTTATTACATGATGAGTTTATATCACTTAACTTGTAGATTGCATTATAAACTATCTTTACAATTTCTGGTTCCATATCATTGAATCTTACTACATGATAGAAGAAGCTTTGGAAATCCTTTGGTTTATCACTTGGTTTATAATTATTTAATTTCTTTGTGAAGGATTGGAAGTCAACCTTTAAGAATACATTTTTATTTAATGTTTCAATTCTTTGGTCTTCAAAGATATTGATTAAGTCACGGATTTGAGGGGAACTATAGATACTTCTAAATTTATCACGTAGAAGGTCATATACATCTTTGATAGTTTTACCTTGTGTATCAAATTTTCCCTTTTTAATATCATCAACTAACTGCTTATTTTTCTCTAATGCAAGTTTTGTTTGTGAATAGTAGACTGCATCAGATAAATCATGTGCTGCCGAATATAAATTCTTTGGTGTTAGCATTGCATGAGAGGTTTCATGATATAGAAGGCATCTAATATCTTCTTCAGCATTGATATTCTTAATGTTAGCAATCATCGGATAAGATATTACAATTTCAAATTTCATTGGGTCATAGTATGTTGCATGGGATTGTGCATCTAGTCTATGCTCAATTCTATCTTTTAAATAATAACCTGTTGGTAATGTTTTTAATATTTCATTTACTTCTATAAAACTTAACATATTTGTTTACCTGCTTTCTTTAGTTTAGGTACTAAGTACGCACCTTAGAATGCGTACTTAGTTAAGATGTCAGCACTAGTCTCATAATACTTCAATTCTGCTGCTCTATCGACGATAGGCTCAGGAAGTATGATGTCTTGTGCATTGACAATATCATTCATTGTGACGATGACTGCAAAATCTGGATGGATTTTGATTAAGTTGCCTTCATAGTAGATTTCATCCTTGTTATCAAGGAAGTTCTGCATGAATCTCCATGTATCCATCGGTAATAGACCACCTTCATCAAGGATTATTTTTTCACCCTTGACCATAGCTTCTTGGAATTCACTTGGCTTGAACTGTGGATTACCATTTGCATCATTGAAGGTAAAGGTCTTCATAATATCAGTCGCATCCATGGTACCTGAGCAACCAATTACTTTTGCAGTTGGATTTTGTACCATTGCGGTTGTGGTTTTACCACTTCCAGCTGGACCATAGTAGATTATCAATCTATGATTGACTTTGCTGCTTAGGTATGGCACGATTGTTTGAATATCGTTGATGATATTCTTCCACTCATCAGACTTTGTCTTCTCAGCTACTTGTGCTGCATACATGTGGCCGATTAGTTTGAAGTATGACACTGCATACTGTCTCGCACCAGCTTGTGTTTTGCAATTGTAGCATAGGGTGTTCACAAATCTAGGTGAAGGATTGAACTTGAACTCTGAGAAGAAGTCAATAAGTCGCTGAGCCACAGATTGTTTTGTTTGTTTAATCTTTGCTTGGTTAGCGGCTTCTACCTTTTCTGGAGTAGGTTGCTTTGGCTCAGTTTGAGGTTGAGCTTGCTCTTGTTGGTCATTCGTAGAGGCAGGCGTACTTTGCTGTTGAGCTTGTACGGGGCGGGGGCCCCCCTGTCTTCTGTATGGATAACCAATTGAATTTGGGTCAGAGTAGTTTGTTCTTAACCACATTGCAGTTTGTTTCGCATCAACTGGACGGTTAGCTTTTTCATCAGCTATAATCTCGTCAAGTTTTTGTAGAGCTTGTTGGTCAGTGATTACAAACCAGCCATACTCCCACCAAATGTTTGTTGTGGTGATTTTACCACGGTGTATTGATACTACCGCACCACGATTGGTTTTTAAATTTGTTAAATCCATAAGGACTCCTTTCCAGTTTTATAGACTTGTACTTGTGTCTTTTATAATAAAAAAGTGAGTCAAGCTCACTTAATTATTTTCACTTATATTATACAATATTTTTAATTTTTAAAAAACCGAATTTTTAATATTTTTATTTTTGTAAATTTTTAAGTTATTTCTTAATTATTTACATTACATATTATA
>NZ_JAZTXC010000055.1:0-7325 GCF_045636185.1 Methanobrevibacter sp.
AACAAACTATAATAAATAATGACTAAAAATATAGATATAATAAATAATCCAAAGAATGCATTTTGGAAACTTTCTACACCCATTTTTCTTCTTTCACTGTTTAATGCATTTTATTCAATGGTTGATTTATTTTGGGTATCACAAATGAGTCCCGAAGCATTTTTCGCAGTTGGTGTTGCTCATCCATTATTTAAACTAATAACAGGATTTGGAGAATCAATAGGTACTGGAACTAATTCAATAATATCAAGAGAAATAGGTAAAAAAGACTATAAAAATTCCTATAATTCAATATTGCATGGTATTATGACTTGTATCATACTAGGTGTAGTTTTAATATTAATTATACCCTTTTTAAAAAATATATTGAATATAATGGGTGTTACCAAATCCATTGATTTAGCAATTGATTATTTAACTCCAATATTTATATTTTCATTTATATTTCTTATTTCAAAATTATTTGTAAGCACTCTTCAAGCAGAAGGAAATACAAGAACACCAACCATCGTACTTATTATAACCAATATTTTAAATTTAATTTTGGATCCGCTTTTTATTTTTGTTTTTAATTGGGGGGTTGCAGGTATAGCATATGCAACAATAATATCCACATCAATTTCAGTTATTTATTTCTTATATTTATATTTAAGTGGAAAAACCGAAGTTATTTTAAACTTAAAGTATTTTAAACTAGGTATTGTTTATGAAATATTTATAGTAGCTATTCCAAATTTAATCATGGATATGTTATGGAGTTTTTACACGATGTATATTAATAGAATCTTAATCGCACAACTTGGTCAAATTGGAGTATTACTATATTCAACAGCATCACAAATTGAAATATTAATCACAACCCCACATCAAGGATTCGATAGGTCATTAGTAACAATTTGTGGACAGCTATTTGGTGCAAACAAAATCCAAAAATTAAAAGAAATATATAATTACTCACTTAAATACTCATTAATTATTTCTCTAACTTGTACTATAGTATTTTTCATTATAAGAGATTATGGATTTGCTTTATTTTCTGTTACAGGAGTTGAAACATCAGTATTTTATATTGCATTATTTGGAATTGTCATAGTATCTGCTAAAGAGGTATCAAAAATATCAAATAAAATGTTAGATGGAATTGGAAAAAGTTATCATTCATTAATATTAACAAATTCATTGATAATTTTTCAAATAATAATCATTGCATTGTTATCCTCAATTTTAACTTCAGGAGTAGGTGTTTTGATTGGAATAACAATAAGTGAAGTAGTATTTTCCATTATCACATATATTATAGCAAAAACTATTTTAAATGGTGATAACCTTATGGAAGAAAAAATCGAAATTATAGAAGAAAAAGTCGTAATTTTAGAAGAAAAAAGAAAATAACTCCTTTTTAAGAAATTCTCAGAAATTATGAATTTTATTTTTTCAGCGATATTTCACTATTTTTTATAAGTAAAAATCTATATAATAATAAAGATAAATATATTATAAATTTATAATTATTATGACTAGCTTTATAAAGAGGGAGAAATGATGATTAAGGTTTATGTCTCCAGGTTCAATAAAGAAGTAGATGATGAACCTCATATGGAGTGTTATGAAATTGAAAAAAAACCGCAAATGATGGTTTTGGATGCTCTTCAAGCCATTAACGAAAAATATGATGCGGATATTAGCTTTAGAAGTTCATGTAGAGCGGGACAATGTGGGTCCTGCGGAGTTTTATTAAATGGGAACGGTGCACTCGCATGTCAAAAAGAGATTAAGGACAATGCAATAATCGAGCCTCTGAAGTTTCCAGTTATTAAAGATTTAATTGTTGATAAAAGCGGAATAGAAAATAAAGTTAAAGACTTGCAGCTAAATTTACATTCACAAAATCATGATGAACTTAATACAAGCATAACAAAAGAAGAAACTCTTAAAACCAAAAAAGTTAGAAGCTGTATTGAATGTTATTCCTGTCTTTCAAGCTGTCCTGTTGTTAACATTGCAACTGAAGAATTTGGTGGACCATATATAATGAGATACATATCCAAATTTGAATCAGACCCTCGTGAAGATTTAAATCGTTTGAAAGATGGTTTGGACGAGGGCTTGTATAACTGTACCAGCTGCGGAAAATGTTTAGCAGTGTGTCCTAAAAACATTAATACCTTCGGAGATGCGATTGAAAAAATGAGAGCCATCGCATGTTCTGAAAACTTAGGTCCGCTGCCGGAACATGTTGCATTCAATGACAACATTAAAGAAACCGGCAGGTCAGTTAGTGTTGACGGTGAAAGCTTCATCAGTCAAGTGGACAATTATAATGAATCCAATGTAGCCTTATTTACCGGCTGTATGTTAGACAATAAACTACAGAAAATAGGACATAGCTTGCTTAAAGTTCTTGAAGCCAATGACATTAAAATCGATATTCCTGAAGGACAGGTATGTTGCGGTTCTCCACTTTTAAGGACAGGACAGACAGAACTTGTTCAAAGTTTAGTTGATAAAAATAAAGAAGTTTTCAAAGATTATGATACTGTCATTACATTATGTTCCGGTTGTGGTGCTACACTTAAAAATGATCATCCTAAATTTGGTTCTAAGCTTAATGTAATGGATATAAGTGAATTTCTGGTTGATAAACTTGATACCAGTAAAATGAAAGAAGTGAATATGAAAGTTACCTACCATGACCCATGCCATTTGGCCAGAGGCCAGGGTATTAAAGACCAGCCTAGGGAAATAATCGAGAAAGTCCCCGGTGTTGAATTTGAAGAAATGCTTTATCCTTGCCAATGTTGCGGTGCAGGCGGAGGAATAAAATCCGGAAGGCCAGAAATTGCAATGGAACTTTCAAAAGCCAAAGCATCCATGATTAAAGATACTAATGCTGATGCGGTAATTACAATCTGTCCATTTTGTCAAAGAAACCTTCAAGACGGATTGGACGATATTAATGAAGAGAATGTTAAAGTAATGCATATTCTAGAGCTATTGGAAAAATCATACGAATAAAAGAATATGGAGTTGATTGAATGGGAGATGCTGCCGTAAGTGAACAGAAAGTAGTTGAAACTACACCAGTCAGTTCACCTGAAGAAGAAAAAAAAGCTGAAAAAAAATCAACTTCTACAAAAAAAGCAAAATCTAGAGGACAGTCATTAGCCATTAAGGATTTGCAGCAAACTAAAAAAGAAGAGGATGACGAACTAGACTTATTTAAAAGTAATATATATGTCGTTTTTGTTGAATGTGAAACTCCTGGAAATATTGGATTTCTTGCAAGAACAATGGCAAATTTTGGATTAAAGAACTTGGTTTTAATTAATCCTCCAAAATTAACTCCAGAAGCATATTATCAGGCAACACATGGCAAATACATTGTTGAAAATGCCTTAGTTTATCCAAGCCTTGATGAATTTTATCAATCCAAAAGAATAGATTTTAAAATTGCATCAACAGGAATTGCTGGAGGAAGCTATAATCTATCAAGAATCCCTTTAAGACCAGAACAACTATCCAAAAGCATTAATATTAATAATAAAATTGCATTATTATTTGGAAGAGAAGGTGATGGGCTTTCAAACAAAGAAATAGAAGGATGTGACATATGTGTTTCCATTCCAACGGATCCAACATATCCTATTTTAAACATTTCACATGCAGCGGCAATAATATTTTATGAATTATTTAAAAATAAGCACGAATTTCCTGTCGAAGGACTTGAAGAAAGTTCTTCACTTGAAAAAGAATATTTAATAAAAGACATGACCGATTTAATAAATATTCTTGATATTCCCGAGCATAAAAAGAAAAATGGTTTAAAGACATTTAAAAATATTATTAATAGAGCATTCATTACAGGAAGAGAAGCACATACATTTAAAGGTATACTTAGAAGACTAAAAAACAAAATGGGGTAATATGAGAAGAAAAAGTTTTGCAGAAATCAGCATATTTGTAGTTAACAGAATATTTAACTGGAGATTTAGGATTGCTGGACTGACAAAAAAATCGAAAATAGCTAAAAAAGTAATAAATAAAATGCTATTTGAAAAAGATGATGTTGTTATTATTCCAAATACGCTAAAAATAAATAAAAAGATAGAAAGTGAAGGAACAGAATTTTTACCTACTCAGGTAATAAAGGATGTCATTAAAAAATGTGATGATATTGTTATAATGGAGACATGCCTTTGTAGAACCTCAAGCAAATGTGAAGATTATCCTCACGATATTGGATGCATATTTCTTGGTCCGACAAGCAGAAAAATTCCAAGAACAGTAGGTCATGACGCAACAGTCGAAGAAGCACTGGCTCATGTTGATAAAGCAGATGCTGCAGGATTAAGCCATCTTATTGGAAGAAATAAAATAGATTCAGTATGGATGAATGTTAGGCCTGACGAAGGGTTACTAACAATCTGCCACTGCTGTCCGTGTTGCTGTCTTTGGAATGTTGTTCCTAATTTACATGACGACATAGCTAAAAAAATATACAGATTAGATGGTCTTAAAGTAACATGGAATGAAGATAAATGTAAAAACTGTTTAAAATGTTTAAAAGACATTTGCATGTTTGATGCAATCAGTTTAGAAAATGACAAAATAATTATAAATCAAGACAAATGCAGAGGATGTGGACTTTGTGCTAATTCCTGCAAATTTGACGCTATTGATGTGAATTATAATGATAAAACTATTGATGGAGTTGTCAATAGAATGTATAACTTGATTGAAGAATAAAATGATTATGTGATAAAATGGCAATTTTAAGTGATAAGACTATAAGAGAATATTTGGATGATGGGAAAATCGTTATTAATCCCATCATAGATGAAAAGCAAATACAACCATCTTCTGTTGATATGAGATTGGGAGATGAATTTAAAGTATTTAAGGTAATTAGAAAAGCATATATTGATCCGAAAGATGAAGAAGAAATTGCATCCTGCATGGAAGAAATTAAAGTTCCTGAAGGAGATGCTTTTATAATTCACCCAAACGAGTTTGCATTGGCTACAACCGCAGAATACGTTAAACTTCCTGATGATATTGTGGCTCGTGTAGAAGGACGTTCAAGCATAGGAAGACTTGGTGTTACAATGCACGTAACTGCAGGTTTTATTGATCCGGGATTTGAAGGAAACATTACACTTGAAATCTCAAACATCGGAGCAATGCCTGTTGCTCTTTATCCCGGTCAAAGAGTATGTCAAATTGTTTTTGAAACAATGACAACACCCTCAGAATTGCCATACGGACATCCTGATAGAAACAGTAAATATATGGGACAGACAAAACCTGAAAGTAGTAGAGTTAAATTAGATTACGAATTAAAAAAATAAATGGAAGTTAATATTTATGAATCATGACAAAATGACTAATATAAGTGCAAAAAGAGGATTTTTATGGCCATCATTTGAAATATACTCTGGAGTATCCGGATTTACTGATTATGGCCCGCTAGGAGCAAGTTTAAAAAATAACATTATGCAGAAATGGAGAAAGCAATATGTTTCTGGCGAAGGATTCTATGAAATAGAAGGACCGACAGTAATGCCTAAAGAAGTCCTTAAAGCATCCGGTCACGTTGATAACTTTACAGACCCAATGACAAAATGTGAAAGCTGTGGAGAAGTTTACAGAGCAGACCATATCATTGAGGAAGCTATCGGGCAAG
This sequence comes from Methanobrevibacter sp., assembly GCF_045636185.1. GTDB lineage: Archaea > Methanobacteriota > Methanobacteria > Methanobacteriales > Methanobacteriaceae > Methanocatella. The sequence goes on from NZ_JAZTXC010000055.1 coordinate 5,684, forward strand.
ATGTTGAAAGCCTTGAAAATAGCGAAATGGATAAAATCGTAGAGGAAAACAATATCAAATGTCCTGAATGTGGAGGAGATTTAGCCAAAATTTGGGATTATAATTTAATGTTCAAAACCCAAATAGGTGCTAAAGGAAATAAAGTAGGATATATGAGGCCCGAAACTGCGCAGGGAATATTCATTTTATTTAAACGTCTTGAAAGGTTTTTCAGAGGAAAACTCCCATTTGGTGCAGTGCAATTGGGAAAAGCTTACAGAAATGAAATTTCCCCAAGACAAGGAGTTATAAGACTCAGGGAATTCACACAAGCAGAGGCTGAAATCTTTTTAGACCCTGAAGATAAAACCACCCCTAAATTTTCACAAATTGAAAATGAAATTTTAAGGCTAAATTCACAGGAAGTTCAGGAAAATGATTTGGAACCTTTAGAAATTACTGCCCGTGAAGCACTTGAAAAAGGAATTGTAGCTAATGAAATGTTAATTTACCAATTATATTTAGCACGTAAATTTTTAAATGAGATTGGAATACCAAATGAAGTTTTAAGATTCCGCCAACACTTGGCCGGAGAAATGGCTCATTATGCTCTTGACTGTTGGGATGTTGAAGTTAAAACCGACAAATACGGATGGGTTGAGATTATAGGTATTGCCGATAGGGGAGACTATGACTTATCTTCACACTCCCAATTCAGTAACGATGAATTATATGTCTTCAAAGAATATGATGAACCTAAAAAAGTTAAAAAAACCATTGTTAAACCTAATCTGTCTAAATTCGGACCTGTATTTAAAGGAGATTCACCTAAAGTAAAACAGGCTATTGAAGAGGCAGACCCTGAAGAAATTATCTCCGCTTTAGAAAATAATGGAAAATACGTTGTTGAATTAGACAATACATATGAAGTAGAAGAGGAATTGCTCCTCATTGAAGAAGTGGAAGAAGACGTTACCGGTGAAAAAATAATTCCTCATGTAATTGAACCTTCTTTTGGTATCGACCGTATTGTTTATTCCGTATTATTACATTCATTTACAGAAACTGAAGGTAAAGATTACTTTAAATTTGCAAAATCCGTTGCTCCAGTGCAAGTTGGAGTTTATCCTCTTGTTAAAAAAGACGGACTTCCAGAAATTGCTATTGAATTAAATAATACACTAAGAGAAGCCGGTTTTAAAGTCGAATATGATGAAGGTAATACAATCGGTAAAAGATATGCCAGAGCTGATGAAATCGGTATTCCACTTGCTGTAACTGTAGATTATGAAACAAAAGATGACAATATGGTTACTGTGAGAGACAGAGACACAGAAGCTCAAGAAAGAATAGCAATCAGCGATTTAAAAGAATATTTGGAAAATTATTATAAATGAGTAGATTAATACTCATTTACATATTCTCTTTTTTAAAGTTTTCAAAAAGCTCATTAGCCCACTTAATACAATCATCATTCGTTGAAGTTAACAATCTATTTTGATCATAATTACCATTATCCTTAAAGAAGCCCAATACCATATTTTTATCCGTGCATAACAGTAGCAAATAATTAAACTCATTAAAATCGAAGAAATCTATTTTTAAATTATCATGAGGATCATCCAAATTTTTAACCAGAATATCCTTTATATTTTGAGGAGAA
>NZ_JAZTXC010000056.1:0-3701 GCF_045636185.1 Methanobrevibacter sp.
TTTATAATTTAATTTGATATTATATTTATTAATTTTATTTTATAGATTATTTCAACGATTTAAATGACTTTTTCTTCATTGATTTTTTTTGTATACAATAGATTTTTCTTCCATTTTAGTACATCTTATTCTAGATATTATCTATAATTTGTTTGGGTTTTTTCGAACAAAAATATTATAACCATGTTATAATTTGAAGATGTCCATTTTTTTAAAATTTTCTAAACAGTCTGACAAATTAAATATCAAATAGATAAACACTGGTTATTTTTTTTAAAATTTTTAGTTAAAATGTATACCTTTATATATGATGAGATTTCAATATTAGAGTAAGCTATTAAAAAATGTTAATGGCTTATTTGGAAAAAAATTTTTTATACATTTATACAAACTTTGGTGATGAAGATGAACTTAAAAATAAATATCATGATTATTATATTAACATTATTCATGTTGCAGGCAGTCTCTGCTAGTGACATTGATGAATCAGTTAATATAGAAATTAGTGATATTGGTATCGATGAAATCACTGAAGTTTATGAAATAGGTGAAACTTCATTTTCATGTGATGATTATGCTGATGAAACAGATGAAATTATATATTCACCTATTGATGATGTTGATGAAGTGGATGATTCCATTGATATAATGGATGAATTCTCTAATCAGGAGTATAATAACTCTTATATAATTGAAACTTATGAAAAATCTTTTGATGTTAAAAGCAGTAGACATCAATATAATAATACTTATATTAAAGAGCTTTTAGATGATTCATTGAATAATATTTCTTTTTCAAATTTAAATGGTACAGCTATAGAATCATATCATTTCTATGGTGATTTCTTAAGTAATTATGAAGTTTCTATATGGATGAAATTTGAGTCTATTTTACAATCATCTGAATATGAAGGTTGCGAATTTAAATTTGATATATTTGAAGAGCATGATATTTTTACTCATGATTTCTTAATATTTTATAATCATTATTGTCATATTTTGACTCATGATCTTAATAAGAATGTTATATTATGTAATGATAAACTAAACAGCAGATTTGTATTTTGTATTGATAATTCAATTCTAGGAAATGCTAACAATTTATATTATAATAATCTTTATTTTACAAAGATTAACTTTAAATTACTGTCATTTTCACTATCTAACTATTTTTCATTTAATTTTTATTTAAACGAGTCTGTATATATCTTTTTTTCTTATTTAAACAATCAAATACGAGGTATTTCTTTTAGAATTTAATTAATTTATACTGGGATATTTTTAATTAATTTCCATATCGGGTGATATACTGTTGACGAAATATGATTAAAACTGGGGTATTTTATTATGAACAACAAATCGATTTTATATGGCTTAATCTTATTAATTACTTTATCATTAACTTTGGGTGTAGTTTCTGCAGCCGATTTTTCAAATGAAACTTTATCTGTCAGTCTTGACAGTGCTCCTGTCGTTGATGATGTATATGAAACAAATGATGAATTTATATCTGAAGCAGTGAATGATGATATTTTATCTGCAAGCAATGAGAATGATGAATTGTCCTTATCTGAATCTAGAAATAATGGTCTTCTTTCTGCAAGAAATGAAGATGATAAATTATCTGCAGGTTATGGGACATTTGATAATTTAAAAAATGACCTTAAAGGAAGTTATGTTACTCTAAGTAAAGATTATATAGCTGACAAATCTAGTATGGTTCAAATTTCAAGCAGCATGACTGTAGATGGTCAGGGCCATTATATAGATGGTAATCAGATATCTAGAATTTTGTATATAAAAAGTGGGACTGTTACATTAAAAAACATTAATTTTATTAATGGATATCATAATTATAATACTGTTGAATATGGTGCAGCAATCACCGTTGCCAGTGGAGCTACTGTTATAATGGAAAATTGTACTGTAAGTAATTCTGTAGGCAGTTATGGTGCTGTTGTTTGGCAGGCTGATAATGGTATTATAACTAATTCTAAATTTATAAATAATACTGGATTTGTTACAGAACAAAGCAATACCAATTTAAGATATGGTGGTGCTATCCAGTGGGCTGGAAATAATGGTATGATTAAAGATTCACAGTTTACTTTAAATTCAGCTTACCATGGTGGTGCTATCCACTGGTCTGGTTCTAGTGGAACTATTGATAATGTAATATTTTATAAAAATTATGCTACTCTCGATGCTGGTGCTTTACTTGTCACTGGAAAAAATGTAAATGTTTTGAATTCATTGTTTGTTGAAAATACAGCAGCTCGTGATGGAGGTGCTTTGGTATATAGTGCAGGATCATCAAACTCTAATGTTGATAAAACAAATTTCCAACGCAATAAAGCTACTATGGGTGGAGGTGCTTTAATTGACGGTAATAAAAATTCTATTACTAACTCTCAATTTATAAGCAATCATGCTGCCTATGGTGGTGGAGCTCTTATGGAACAGGGAACAAGTAATTTAATTGATAATTGTATCATATACAACAACACCGCTATTACTTATGCTGGTGGTGCAAGTATAAAAACTGGAACTATTAAAAACTCAATTGTTGAAAGCAATAATGCAATTGTTGGTGCAGGTATTTATATTATTGAAGGATTAATTACAAATGTAACTTTTACAGATAATAATGGATCTGTTGGTCAAGATATTGCAGTAGTTAATGAAAGTACTATTTCTGACTCTGATTTTAATTATATTGAGTATTATAATTTAACTGATTATCTTTCTGTTCATAGTCATCAGGGTCAAAACGATTATTGTATATTAGAAAATGGAGATATTGCATTTTGTATTGAAGAAGGTGTTAAAGGACCTTATGGAGGCTATGTTGATACTTCTTTAAATCTATTAATTAATCATAAAAGTGGGGAAAATGTCGCTGAATATGTTAAACTTTTAATTTATAATAATTTTAATGAAGCTGTTTTAGGTGAATCAAATAAGCAATTAGCTCGTGACATTTGGAATTTTACAGAAACTGATTTCAGGAATAATCCTTCTGCAAGTTACAGAGTTAAAGATGCAATAAGAAGATATGATGCAGGTGAAAGAATACCTAATACTAATGCTGTTAAACAAGTAAACGGCGGATATATAATTTATAATTTCTATACACTTATCACAGGTAGTTCAAATCAAAATTTATTCGCATTTAATATTACTAGAGTAAATAATATTAATCCTGACTTGGAAGTCAGAAAAATTACATTAAATAAAACAGTTAATGTTGGTGAAAAAACATCTTTCACTATTGTTGTTAAAAATACCGGAAATGTTGGATTAACTAATGTATTTGTTAAAGAATTATCATATGAAGGATTAATATATAATAGTTTTTCCGGTGATAATTGGGTTAATGCTGGTAATGTATTTAAATACTTAAATCCTTTAGAAATTGGCGAGTCTGCTAATTTCACTGTAGAATTTAACACAATTAAGCCTGGTAACTTTACTAATATCGTTGTTGCTGGTTCTAGTGAAACTGAAGATAAAATTACTAATAATACTACCGAAGTTGTTGATGAGCCAGAATTGAAACCAGGTATGGTTGTTGATAAGGTTAGTTTGACTCCTTCTGTTTTGGTTGGTGAGCAGACTTTGTTCTTGATTACTGTTACTAATACTGGTGAAGTTGCTTTGGGTGATGTTTTTGTTGTTGAGGATATTCCTGATGGTTTGAC
>NZ_JAZTXC010000057.1:0-4722 GCF_045636185.1 Methanobrevibacter sp.
TAGTAATACCTATTTTGCGGCTTATGATTTGACTGTTAAAAACTTCAATACTGCAGTTGAATGCCTTGCAGGAACTTGTTATTTCAATAATATTCGATTTGATAACAATCGTATGGACTATACAATTGAAAGAGATTGGGGTGCTGCAATTTTAAATACTGGTAATGTGGTATGTGATAATTGTAGTTTTACCAATAATTATGCTAAAAATGGTGCTGCAATCTTTAATCAGGGCTTTTTGTCAATTAACAACTGTACATTCAAGGGAAATAAAGCATATGGAGAAGGTGATGATGTCTGTGTTGGTGACAGAGGACTGGTACAGGTTGGCGGTAAATACGTCACAAGTGATACAAAAAATGTTTACTTTGCAGAAAGCGTATCTATGTCGGATATGACTTTGATGGCCGTAGTCGCTGGTGTCGGTGCTTTTGCTGCCGGTTTTCTTGCAACTGTCTTTACCTGTAATCCTGCAATTGGTGTAGTTGTTGGTGGAGCTATTGGTGCCGGTTTTGGTCTTTTTGCTGCAGAAAGAAGTATTGAATGCAGTTATGATGTTAATTTTAACAGAATAACTTGTTGTGGAATTTTTGTTGGAGTCGGAATGATATCCGGTATGTTAGGAGGATATTTTGGACTTTATGGATTTAATGATAAGATTATTGCGTATTATGCTGAACTTGATCCGGAGTGTACACAAACTGTTGTAGGAAGCAGTGTCTCCTCAGAGGGAGGTCATTTATGCATATAATAATAGTCTAGATAATGATTAGACTTTGGCATGATAGATTCTAAAGCAACAATGTTTGGAGTGATTATTTATCACTCCTTTTTTTCTTTTTTGAGGAGTTTGTCAACAAAACTATTTTTTGTTAATTTTTCTTGTTTTTTTATTTTTTTCTTGTTTTGATGGTTTTTAATCGTAATCTTTATTAAATTTGAATTTTAAAAATTAAATTGGACTTCCATTCTTTAGATTTCTATGTTTCGATTCGAAAATGGTTGTTTATGATATACTTGACCATAAAGATATTAAACATTCATGAGATTTAGGATATTGGTCTTTTTTATTAACCGCTTTAACTGTTAAAAACATACAATAATAAGCTGCACTAACAGATGTTGCATACTGCTGATTGTCAAATAATATTTTACTGGAGATTAATTTGTCATTAGCTTTTGAAATATATTCATCCACTTCAGACAAGTATGAACACCATCCTCAAGCACATTTGTTAAAAATGAATAATCTTTTGTGTTGTTAAATCTGCCTAATGACATAATATGTGGAGAAATTAACTCCTGCTAGTCTAAAACAATGTCACCAACTACATCAGTAATAATTGAATCAATTTCCTCCCAATAATCAGAAACGATTTTGCAAATGAGTTCATATTAAATTGGTGTGAAAAAAATATTCTCAAAAAAAAAAGTAAAGATGACTAAATGGATTCAGTCATCCATCCCTATCAATCTTTTTAAAAGCTAAAGGATATATAGCAAGCATTATGAAAGTACATAGAGAATGTACAATACATTTAACCAGGTCAGTATCGCCTACAAATTTCGGGATTAAGATAAAAAGCAATACAAACAATATGACTGCTCCAACAAGCCTGACTATTGCATCCCTTCTGCTTTTAGGATTTTCGAAGTTAACATATTTTTCCTCAACAAGAAAACCTAATGAAATTCCCAAAATCAATGCCACATACTTAATATAACTTATTTCAGAACAGAACAATACGCCAACCAAAGACAGAGCGATAATGGCCAAATAGAGATATGCCCTATTTTCAATCTTGTCGTAAACACGAGACAATATTAAGATTAACGCCAAAGCAATGATGAACCCCGCAATAGTATCGGTCGGAAAGTGAACGCCTAATCCCACCCTTGAAAGAGCAACAATCAAAACTCCAACCAATCCAATAGATATATATTGAATATTCCTGACGTATATCGGAATTGCCAAAAACAGGTTGGTTGCCATCATCGTATGTCCGCTTGGGAATGAATATCCCTGGATTTTAAAGTCGAAAGGATTCTGGTCAGCCACAGGGGCATGAATGCACTTGATTTTATCAACAACTGCATATGGCCTTAAACGTGCAACTGCCACCTTGACAAATTCGCAGAACACACCAGCCACACCCAACGAAAGCAATGTGAATTTACCCCAATCTTTGTTGTATGCCAAATAGATTGAAATAAATAACAATGCAAGGACATTTTTAGAGACAACCTCTGCAATAACTTCAAAAAATTCCAATATGAAACCTGGAAGAGAACTTTGCAGGAATATTATTAGATAAACCTCCCATGGAAAATAAAAAACTGTTTCAAACATACAATTAAATATGTTTTACATTTAATAAAAAGATTACTGATAGAGAAATAATTAAAATGAATTTTGCCCGTATACTATACAAAATATAATATACTTTTAGCTCGCACGTTAATATTAGACCAAATTATATAATTTCGGCCCACCATAATATTTTGATTAATGAATATGAAAATAAATTTCATCTATTCATTAACTGGATGGCCGCATCTTGAACAGAACATGTCATCAGGTTCAAGTTTTTTTCCACAGTTGCTACATTTTAATTCTTGCTGTACTTTGTTTCCACATTTGGAGCAAAATATCGCATCAGGAGCCAATTTGTTTCCACATTTGGTACAGAATAATGCATCTTCCTGAGGTTCATCATTTTCTGATTGTTGAGGTGCTTGATTTGCCTGTTGCTGTGGGGCAGGGCTTTGTTGTTGCTGGTTGGATCCAAAGTTTTGGCCTCCTGCAAACAGTCCTCCAGACATGTTTCCTCCAACATTATTTCCCAACATTTGGCCGAATGCCATTGCCATTGGAAAACCGGCTACCATTCCATCAACACCACCTTTATTTCCAGGATTTTCAGCATATTTTTTAGCAACATCTGCCATCTGTTCATCAGCCCAATTGAATCCAAGTGTTCCGTATTCCATTTTCTTGTTCAATACAGCCTCAAGTTTTTTGGTTTCTTCTTTAGGAACAACTATGTTTGATATGTAAAATGTGATGAGATTTACACCATATTCTTGGAAATCCTCTTTCAATTTTTCATGCAATGCTTCTGAAATTTCCTCCAAATGCTGTGTAATATTATAGTAACTTACTTCAGACATGATTTTTGATAAGTAGTTTTTGACTTTGGTAGTAATTTTGCCTTTGAAATAGTCTGTAAGCTGATCTGTAGTATTGAATGTTTGTGTTCCCATTACGTTTACCATGAATTTTCTTGCATCGTCAATAACAATATCCATAACCCCTGAAGCACCAACATTTATTGGTATTTGAAATGTGGGTTCAATAACAGGAAAGCGACTGCTTGTTCCCCAAACCACATTTAATGAAGTTGCCTTGTTGATAAAATATACTTCACAGTGAAATTGACTTACTCCTTCGGTAGGAATATTGATAAGGCCTCTCAAAATAGGTATGTTTCCAGTTTCTAATGTGTATTTTCCAGGACCAAATTCATCTAAAGCTCTCCCATCCTTATAGAATATAGCTACTTGGGATTCATGAACTATTAATTTTGAATGTGTGTTAAAGTCTTCTGCAGGATGTTTCCAAACTAGAGTGTCCTTATCTCCTTCAAATTTAATTACTTTTAAAAGTTCGACCATTTTACTTCCTCCATGTTTATTATATTATTCCAAATAGTTTTTTAGGTTTAGGTTTTTCATAATCCGGATCGTATTGGCGTATTTTTTCAACATAAGCGTCAATATATTCGTCATGCTCCCACTTATCAAGAAATCCTATATGCTTGTATAATGGAGTGTGAAGATCAATTGAATAAATCCAAGAGTTTACAGCATCCTGATAAGTGTCATCAGTAACATTTTCAACCAACTCCCCATAATAATTTAATAGATTGCATAATTCTAAAAGAGTATTGATATACCATGCATAACTATCGTCATCATCATAAGGGAGATCTTCGAGTCCTTCCAAGTAGGCTTCGTAAAAACTTTCAACAAGTCCAAATATTTCATCAGTAAATAGATTTATCGCTTCGTTCTTTTCTCCAACATCCTCAAGGTATTCAACTATCGACACAGCAGATGCAGTTGAACTGCAAAAGTCGTTAATACCCCTTTCATCAAGAAAATCGTATGTAAAGACTCTAAAGTAACCTACATAAAATTGGGCTTCCCAGCTATAAGGTTCTTTAATTAAAATTTCACTATAATACTTTAATCCAAATTCTGTGTCCCCAACTTCACGTGCCCTTCTTGCAAGCTCATATAAATTGCCTAATTCTTGAGAAGATTCTTCACCAAAGGTTTGGTAATTCTCACCTGCAATATATTCCTTAACAGGAAACTTAGTTCCGCAGGCCTGGCAGACATAAAATCCACCCTCTTGCGTAACCATGTTGCTTCCACACATTTCGCACATTAATTCATTCATACAAACTACCTTTAAAATTAATATATTAATTACTTTATATATTATTGTATTTTAAGGTTTTTTATATGCTTCTAAAAAAATATGATATATTATAGATAATATTTAGTACTTTAGCTCCAATATTATACTATAGAACAAAAAAACATGAAAATTTTTTATTATTTATTTTTATCCAAATTACAAAAATTCCATAAACCTTGTTTTCTGGATATAAGATTATTTAATAATGCCTTATTACTTTAATTATCCAATAATGA
>NZ_JAZTXC010000058.1:0-27008 GCF_045636185.1 Methanobrevibacter sp.
AAGGATTTGGTTATGAAGCTACTAAATTGGGCGAACTCGTTTTCTCAACAGGTATGGGTGGTTATACTGAATCTTTAACAGACCCATCTTTTAAGGGAGAGATTTTAATGTCCACATACCCTTTAGAAGGTAATCATGGGGTAAGTGAGAAATGGTATCAATCTGATAGAATTCAGGTTGAAGGATTTGTTTGTCGTGAGGTTTGTCGTGAATTGTCTAATTTTGGACCTCAAAAGACTTTAGATGACTTTTTAAAAGAATTTAAAACTCCTGGTATTAGTGGAATTGATACAAGAGATTTAACTTTAAAAATTCGTGAAAGAGGTTCTCTTAAAGCAGCTATCACAACTGAAGATATTGCTGATGATAAATTGGTTGAAATGGCAAAATCACAACCTAGTATTGAAGATAAGGATGTTGTGCCTTTAGTTTCAACAAAAGAAATTAAAGTTTTCAATGAAGATGCCGATAAAAAAGTTGCATTAATTGACTGTGGTGTTAAAAAGAATATTATAAACTCATTTTTAGAAAGGGATATTGGAATTGTTTTATTCCCATATGATACTGATTATAAAACTGTTTTGGATTACTCTCCTTCTGGATTGATGATTACATCCGGACCGGGAAATCCTGATAGAGTATCTGAAACAATTGCAACCATGAAAAAATTATCAAATAGATTACCGATATTTGGTATTTGTATGGGTCAGCAATTAATTGCAAAATCATTTGGTGCTAAATCATATAAAATGAAATTCGGTCACCGTGGTGAAAACCAGCCGGTTAAGGATTTGGCAACTGGAAAAGTATTCATCACTTCTCAAAATCATGGGTTTACAATTGATAAAGAATCACTAAAAGACACTGATTTGGAATTAACTCAAATTAACTTAAATGATGGAACGCCAGAAGGTATTTCCCATAAAGAATTACCTATGCTTTGTATACAGTACCATCCTGAAGCAGGACCTGGTCCAAATGATACAAGATATATTTTTGACGAATTCAATCAAATGATGGATGATTATTAGGGGGATTACATATGCCAGTAGATAAAGATATTAAAAAAGTTTTAATTATTGGTTCTGGACCTATTCAAATTGGACAAGCTGCAGAATTTGATTATTCAGGATCACAAGCATGTAAATCACTAAGGGAAGAAGGTATAGAAACAGTACTTGTTAATAGTAATCCAGCTACTATCCAAACTGATATTGATATGGCAGATACTGTTTATACAGAACCATTAACTCCGGAAATTGTTGCTAAGATTATCAAAGAAGAAGAAATAGATGCTATTTTACCAACCATGGGTGGACAAACCGGATTAAATATAGCAACAGGACTTGGAGATTTAGGATTATTGGAAGGCATTAAAGTTTTAGGTTCTGATGTCCAAACCATTAAGGATGTAGAAGACCGTGACTTATTTGCAAACCTCATGGATGAAATTGGAGAAGAAATCCCAAAATGTCATGCTGTTGAAAGTGTGGATGATGCACTTAAGGCGGTAGAAGATATTGGTTATCCTGTTATTGTAAGGCCAGCATTCACATTAGGTGGAACTGGTGGAGGAATTGCTCATAATAAAGAAGAATTAATTGAAATAGCTAATCACGGGTTGGATATGAGTTTCATTAATCAAGTTCTCATCGATGAATCTGTTCTTGGATGGAAAGAAATTGAATTTGAAGTAATGAGGGATAAAGAAGATACATGTATTATTGTATGTACAATGGAAAATATAGATCCAATGGGAATTCACACAGGAGACAGTGTCGTTGTTGCTCCAATTCAGAATTTATGTGATGAAACCATCCAGAAAATGCGTGATGCATCTATTAAAATTATCAGGGCATTAGGTATTCGTGGAGGATGTAATATTCAGTTTGCTCTAAATCCAGAAACTGATGAATATAAAGTCATTGAAGTAAATCCTCGTGTATCAAGAAGTAGTGCACTCGCATCTAAAGCTACAGGTTATCCAATTGCTAAAGTATCTTCAAAAATAGCATTGGGAATGACTTTAGATGAAATTAGAAACGATATCACTAAAGAAACTCCTGCCTCATTTGAACCTGCTATTGATTATGTTGTATTAAAAATCCCAAGATGGCCATTTGATAAATTTAAAGGAATCAGCCGTCAAGTAGGAGTTCAGATGAAAGCTACTGGTGAGGTAATGGCTATTGGAAGAACTTTTGAAGAGGCATTCCAAAAAGCACTCAGGTCACTTGATATGGGCTTCGATGGTTTTGAATATGTTGATTATACTGAAGAAGATTTGGCCAATCCAACAGATTTAATTTATTTCCAGATTTATTCAGCTATTAAAGATGGCATGGATATAGATAAGATTAGAGAATTAACTAAAATTGATAATTTCTTCTTATACAAAATCAGAAACATCGTAAACTTTGAAAATGATGTTACTGCCGATAAATTAGATGATGAAGGATATTTAAGAAAAGCAAAACAGCTTGGTTTTTCCAATAAACGATTGGCTGACTTATCCGGTCAAACTGAAGAGTATATTAGAAATTTACTTTCAAGATATAATATTAAACAATCTTATAAAATGGTTGATACATGTGCAGCGGAATTTGAAGCTAAAACTCCTTATTACTACAGTAGTTATGATGTCGGTAATGAATTAACATCAACTACCAAGAAAAAAGTTGTAATTTTAGGTGCAGGACCAATTAGAATTGGTCAGGGTATTGAATTCGATTACTGCTGTGTACATTCATCACTTGCTCTAAAAGATGATGGAATAGAAACCATTCTTATTAATAACAACCCGGAAACTGTAAGTACTGATTATGACATTTCAGACAAGCTATTCTTCGAACCGATTACATTTGAAGATGTGATGGGTGTAATAGATCAGGAAAAACCTGACGGTGTTATCGTACAGTTTGGTGGTCAAACATCAATTAACTTGGCAGTACCTCTTGCAAATGCTGGAGTTAAAATTTTAGGAACTCCATATGAAAGTATTGATAGAGTTGAAGACAGAGAATTATTTGCTGAGTTATTAGAAAAATTACACATTCATCAAGCACCGTATGGAACTGCAAATTCATTTGAAGAAGCTCGTAAAATTGCAGAAGAAATCACATTCCCAGTATTGGTCCGTCCATCATATGTTATTGGTGGAAGAGCTATGGAAATTGTTTATGATAATAAGGAACTTGAAGAATATATGAAGGAGGCTGTAAAAGTATCTCCTGAACATCCAATTCTTGTTGATAAGTTCCTGGAAGATGCAATTGAATTAGATGTCGATATCTTATGTGATGGAGAGGACGTATTTATTGCAGGAATTATGGAACATATTGAAGAAGCAGGTGTTCATTCAGGAGACTCTGCTTGTGTAATTCCACCGCAGACTATTCCGGAACATATATTAAATACTATTCGTGAAAATTCAACCAAATTGGCATTGGAATTAGATGTTAAAGGTTTAATGAATATTCAATATGCTGTAAAGCTTGATGAGGAAATGGTTTATATTATTGAAGCAAACCCTCGTGCAAGTAGGACAGTTCCATTTGTAAGTAAAGCTATTGGCGTGCCATTGGCTAAAGTAGCTACTTGGATCATGGATGGTGCTAAACTCAAAGACTTTGATTTAACAAAAGAAATCAAAATAGATCATATTGCAGTAAAAGAATCTGTATTCCCATTCTTGAAACTGCCTGAATCTGATACAGTTTTAGGTCCGGAAATGAAATCTACTGGTGAAAGTATTGGTATAGATGAAACCTTCGGAATGGCTTTTTATAAATCACAACTTTCAGCAGGAATGGATTTACCAAAAGAAGGTAAAATATTTATTAGTGTAAAAGAGGATGACAAGAAGAAAATCAGACCTATTGCTGAAAAAGCTGCTAATTTAGGATTTGACCTTGTCGCAACGCCAGGTACTGCAGATTCAACAGGTCTTGACAGTGTTGAAAAAGTTAAAAAAGTATCTCAAGGTTCTCCTAATATTAAGGATGCAATTTTAGCAAAAGAAATTGATTTAATTATTAACACCTCTGAAGGCCAACAATCAGCTCAAGATGGTTATATAATCAGACGTTTAGCTATTGAATTAGGTATTCCTTATGTTACCACTTTGGCTGGTGCAAGAGCAGCACTTAATGCTATTGAAGCTGTTCAAAGTAATAAAATCAATGTTAAATCTTTAAATGAATACAATGGTGAAGAATAATTATTCTTCATTACTTCTATTTTTTTAATTTGAATTTAAATATTCTTTAATATTAATACCGCAGGAAGGACATTCTTCCTGGTTAATTTTTAATTTGCTTCTGCAGTTAGGACAATAATTTAGTTTAACAACATATTCTTTGGTTAAATCAAGTTTTTTATTCACTTCAATTCTTACTGTGATATTCTTTTTAAGTGCATTTTCGTCCCAATTGTTTCCCATAAGTATTTTTTTATAATAAAAGGCTTCGGTCATTGAAGCATAGTATCCAAAGATTTTTTCACCTTTTTGAATATAAAACCCTTTTTTCTTGTGGTCAAAAAGAATTTCACCTTCACGTTCATTTTTGTTTACTGTTATTCCTTTAATTCTTCCTTTTGATCTTTTTTCAGGAAATGGGGGTAATGTCATATTTTCGTATTTGTTTTCCAAATCGCACTCTACGAGTAAATCATAATCAAAATTACAATAAAATAAGGCATCTCTTTCATATAATGCGTCAGATAATTTTGTAAACTCCCCATAGTCTTTATTGTTGTATTTTATACGGTATACATCACCGCTTTTAACAATGTTTCTGTAAAAATATCTTATTTCCTGGGAGTTTATTTTAATCATCCTCATTAATTTTTTTGATGTAAATGTTAATTATGTTATTGGTGTTTAATATAGTTATGATGTTTTTTAAAAAATGGGTTTTGTAGAAATACATTTGTTTTGTTCAAAAAAATTTTAAAAATTCTATTTTTTTTCATTTGCTCTAATCAAGTTCATTAATGACACTTCCTTTGGTTTTGGGTAAAGTCCAAATCCATGTGTGGGGAAATGTTTAATTATAATCTTAAACATAATATATGTTAATCCAAGGTATGATTTAAAATGAGAATATCATTTAATTATCTTACGATATTCTTGAATATTTTTTGAATGGGTGTTTTGTTAATGAAAATCATGGGCATGGAAGTAAATTCCAAATCATTGTTGGTAATATTGCATCTTTTAGTCTTTGCAGACATTATATTTATTACGGCGGGTCTTCTTTTAACTCTTCCGAGGGACATTTCGTTTGATGTTATACTGTTTGATTTGGTTGTTTGTTCATTACTTCTAATAGAATGGGCAATTCACTTTTATAAAGCCCCTTCAAAAAAAGAGTTTTTAAAAGACAAGGATAATATCGTGACATTTATTGCGTGCATACCAATTGAGGCATTGCTGCCGGTGATTATTCCTGGTGCTAATCTTTTGAGAGTTATAATGGTTTTAAAATTCCTGAGGATATTAATCTTATATAAAAAATTCTTCAATGGCTTTAAAAAATTCATTAAAAAGACAAATTTGGATAAGATTATCGGAGGATTATTCTTTACTGTAATAGTATTCACAATATTGTATATACTATTTGGTTCTTCAAGTAATTTATTTGAAAGCTTTTATTTTGTAATTGTTACGTTAACAACTGTAGGATATGGGGATATAGTTCCAAAAACGTTCAACGATAAGGTAATAACTATCTTATTGGTTATTGTGGGAATATTTATAGTTTCCACCATTACGGCGGCATTGTCTTCATACCTTACGGACCGTTTAATAGGCAGTGATGAGAGTGAAATGGTGGAAGACTTTAAAAGCATAGTTGAAGAGAACTCACAGGAGGTTATGGGCGAGCTGAAAGCTGTCCGTGAAGAAAATAAAAGATTACAGGATGAAATCAACGAATTAAAAGAATTAATTGACAAAAATTAAATTTAAAAATTGGATAATAAAAACAAATTAATCATCATTATTCTTTTGGATTAACTCTTCCAAGTTATCAATTTTTTTATCTATATCATCAATTTTTTTATCTAGCTCATCAATTTTATCATGTACCTCTCTATTTTTTACATCATGGTGTTTTTTTAGGATTGCGGCGGTAAGGGTTGCGGTACCTACACCTGACAATATATAACCTCCCCAAACCAAAAATATTGAGTTGATTTTTCCAATGGCGGTTGATCCTAAAACGGCATATCCGTTACTTGTAAATGCATTTGAAACCATAACTAGTGCATTTAAAGGATTAACACCTTCTGCAAGTTGGGTTATAAAAAAACTGACAAATATTATTGAAAACAATAAGATTATGGCTATTCCCAAACCGTTTGACTCAGTATATTCCCTGAACTTGTCATAATATATTTTTATAAAGTAAATGAATACTGGGACGTGAATTAAAGCTATATATCCCACCAGGCTTTTGCCAAATAGGAAATATGTCAGGGAACCGTATGGAATCAACAATATTAATAAAATTCTATTTTTCCAGGAGTTCTTGTCCAGTTTGGTTGCAACATATAGGGAAATGAGGATATCGAATATTACAAAAGAAAGCAGGTCCTTTCCAATATAAACCAAATTATATAAAACGCTTATGAACAGCAGAGCCATCATTATCAGGAAAGACATTTGTCTTAATGAATGGAGTTCCTCTTCTGGTAAATATTCTTTTGGATTTAATAATTTGTAGGATGAATTTTCGAGCTTATTAAAAATAAATCTACAAACAATCATTAAAACTAAAAAAACAATTATTTCCACAACAAATTCTAAAATGGTTAGATAGTCTATTTGCATTTTTTCCCCTTAATATTATTTTGAAAAAGGTTATATTAATATTTAGGTTTTAAGATGTCTTTTATGTCAAGCACGGGGGTTCCATTCAACATGTCAACCCCATTAAACTTAATGATGTTACCGTTTATTTCTTTTATCTTAATGGTGGATACGCCAATGGGATTTGGCCTATTTGGGGCATGAGTTGAAAATAATCCTTTTAACGGACCGTTTCCCATAAACGGAACAGTCTGTTCAAATCCTTTTGATTTGTGGAAGTAGAATAGAACCATATACTCTTCTCCAACCTCCATACTGGACATGCTTTCAAGGTATTCTTCATTGATAATCATTTCCGCTTCTACATCGCCGGATTCTCTGGTGGATTTTGGCATATTCTTAATATCCTCATATGGTGACTTAATATATCCGATTGGTTTAAAAATTATTTCTTCACACATAAATTCATCTCTAGTTATTAATCCAATAGTTTATGCTAATCTCGTAGTTTCAAAATGCCTTTCTTGCTAACTATCCTGTCAATTCCTGAGTTCTTTATCATTCTAAAGCATATTGGACAGGGTTCAGCATTTTCTATTTCCACCCAATTTCCCTCATTGGACATTTCTCCAGCCAGATAAATGGTTGATCCGAGCATTTCATTCCTGCTTGCACTTATCATTGCATTTTGTTCGGCATGAACTGAAAAACAATCATTGTAGTTCCCTGAATTTGATGGAAGATTCATTCTTTTACAGTTTCCTCTATCACAGCAGTTGTCTTCCCCTCTAGGATTTCCATTATATCCTGTACTGACTATTTCATCGTTGTTGACTATTACAGCCCCATAACGTCTTTTTAAACATGTGCTTCTTTTTGATACAGCAAGAGCGATTGCAAGATAATATTCATTTTTACTCATACGTTTTGCATTATTTTCATTCATTGATTTTTCATCTACCATATCTCTCATCCCATTTTCCTTAAAAATAATTATCTAAAAATTATATCTTATAATTTTTGATATGACTATTCATAAAATTTAAATATTTTCAATTAAAAACTTTTTTTTAATGTTTACTATAACCAATGGAATTATTTTAAGAGGATTAAATCTGGAACCTATTAAATCAAATATCACTATCGATGATGGTATTATTATAGATATTTCCAAAGATGCCAATGAAGGTAAAATAATAGATGCTGACGGTGCCATTATCGCTCCCAGTTTTTTAAATGGACATACTCATATTGGAGATTCTATTATTAAGGATGAGGGTTATGGTCTTTCATTGGGGGAAATGGTCAAACCGCCTAATGGCGTTAAACATCGTGCTTTAGCATCAGCTGAGGATGAAGATATTATTGAAGCAATGAAATCATCCATGTGGGAAATGCTCGAATCAGGAACCACTCATTTCATTGATTATAGGGAAGGTGGTATTAAAGGAGTAAAACTTCTTAAAAAAGCCTCAAAAGATATTCCAATCACGCCGATAATTCTTGGTCGTGACGATAGTTTTTATGGTGATGATCCTGATTTATCAAAAGTAAAATCTCAAATTAGAAAACTTCTCAAGGTGGCTGATGGTATTGCTCCAAGCGGTTTTGGTGAAATTACGGATGAAGTTGCAATGTTAATCGTTGATGAATGTAGAAAAGCAGATAAAATTTCATCAATTCATGTTGCAGAATCCGAATCTACACAATTGGAATCATTGGAGAAATGCGGTAAAACTGAAATTGAAAGGGGAATCAGTTCTAATTTTGACCAGCTGGTTCATTGTACCAATCCTAAAAATAATGATCTGGATTTAATTAAAAATTCAAATGCAAATATTGTTGTCTGTCCAAGAGCTAATGCAACATTGAATGTTGGTGTTGTTCCATTGAATGAAATGTCAAACATGGGTATTAATCCGATTTTGGGAACTGATAATTTAATGCTCAATAGTCCTAACATGTTTAGGGAATTGGAATTTACACTTAAGATAATGTCAGTTAAATACAATAATTATTTAAATCCTTGTAAGCTCTTAAAAATGGCAACAACTAATTCCTGTAATTATATTTTTTCAAAATCTTTCATTGATGTAGGTCAGGTTGCCCAGTTAAATCTCATAAAACATTTTTCCAAAAATTATTATTTATCTATAATAAATCGTTCAGAAACAAAAAATATATTATATACTATTAATAGAAATTATACTAATAGTATATTACAGGACATATAATAATATATTATTGGAGTTGTAAATATGTACAAAAAGATTTTAGTGCCAACAGATGGTTCAGATTTTGCAAAAAAAGCTCAATTGCATGCTTTATTCTTAGCCAAGGTTAGTGGTGCTGAGATTGTTGCATTAAGCGTATCTGAAAATCACTTTATTAATGGAATTTCTGCAACTGATGAAGTGGAGCAATTAAATCAGATATTAACAGATCGCTGTAAAAAAGATCTTGAAGAATTCGAGGTTATGAATGAAGATGGGATAAAAATATCTTCAGTTATTAAGGAAGGTACTCCTGCAAAAGCTATATTGGATGTAGCTTCTGAAGAGGACATTGATTTGATTGTAATTGGAAGTTCCGGTAAATCTGGTTTTGATAGATTTATTTTAGGTAGTGTTAGTGACAAGGTCGTCAATGCTGCTAAATGTCCAGTTTTAGTTGTACATTAATGATTATAATTTTTTTCACAAAGAATACATAAGGTGTTTTTAATGTTAGTAAAAAGAGTAATGTCTAAAAAGGTTGTTAGTGTTTCCGTTCCAGGGAGCAGGGAAAAAGTTTTAGACTTGATGAGAAAAGAAAATAAAGCAGTTCTTCCTGTAGTTAAAGAAGATAATAATAAATTAGTTGGTGTTGTTACTCGTTCAGATTTAATTAATAATCCTGATGAAGAACAAATAGCAATGTTGATGAGTAGAAATCTTATTATTGCAAGTCCTGATGAAGTTGTTGAAGACGTTGCAGAAAGAATGATTGAAAATGATGTTAGAAGAGTTCCTGTTGTAAACGATGATGGTGAATTAGTTGGAATCATAACCTCATTTGATATCGTATCACAAGCTTTAACTAAAATCGATGTTGACGATGCAGTTGAAAATTATATGATTACTACAGTCCCTACTACTTGGGAAAATACTCCTTTAAATGTTGCTTTTGAATCAATGAAACAATTCGGTCTCAAATCTATTTTAGCATTAGATGATGATGCACAATTATCTGGAATTTTAACTGAAACTGATTTCATTGCTGAAAGTGAAATTATTTCTGAAAGAAGTGAACACAGTTCCACAGTAGGTACTGAAGGAGACAAATGGTCCTGGGATAGTACTTCTGTTTTATACATTGAAAAAAATCATTTAAAGTTTACTGATAAAGTTGTAAGTGATGTTGCTATCGGCAATGTTGAAGTAGCTAATTCAAAAACTAAAGTTTCTGATTGTGCTAAAAAAATGAAAACATTGAATATTGAACAGATTCCAGTTATTGGTGTTGAAGGGGATTTAGTCGGTATTGTCAGAGCTAGTGACTTAATTAAAGCTTTAGTCAAATAATTGTGATATAATGGCAGTTAGTCCAGTTTTGGTCATTAAAATTGTTGACGACAGTTCTGTAGGTGTAAGGGCTAGATGGAGAGATGAATATGTTGAACATCATATTGTATTGAACTCTGTTCTTGCATATTGGTGGGCAAATGACTTACCTCCAGTTAAAAAGTTCTTGGAACTATTTGAATCTGTTATCAAAAGGACTATTAATGAACTAACTCCTCATAAAACTTTAAGATTAAAATATGATGTAAAAATGGATGATGCGTTAGATAAAGCATCTGAAATAGAAATCAATTTGATTGAAGTTGAAGCAGATGACATAGGATTTAAAATTGAAGGTAAGACCTTGGTTCTGAAAGGTCTTAGAAAATCTGTTGTCGATGAAGAAGAAAAAAAACCATTTTCTACAACTTATGTTAGAGTTATGGAAACTCCAGACATCGTTTTGAAAAAATATAGGGAAATGAAAGACAAGTAATTAAACGTTTCTTCTTATTTGAGGTAAAATATCCATAAACTCAAATAATGCTTCATCATATTTTTTAAAATCATGTCCTTCAATAAGGCCATTATTATTTATCACTATTTTTTCCAATTCTATTTTTTCTGAATTTTCAAAAAGAATATTTTTTGTCAATTTATTTTTTGTATTTTCAAGGTTTATTGTAAACGGTAATTGGTATTGGAATTTGTTATTTTCATAGTCCAAAACTATGTCTTCATCATCATCAAGTGGTGATAAATTTAAACAAACTTTTTTATATCCTATTGATTTTAATTGGTCATTAATTTTATTAAATGAATTCTCATTGATAATTTTGAAATAATCATCTACTTCACATATACTGATTTCATTAAAATCCCTAACTTTTACCAATTCACAGCCACTTATGTTTGAAAGTATTTTCTCACTTTCTTTAATTTTTTCAATTTTGTCTTTGGTGACTGGGGTATTGGTTGGAATTCTTGTTGCAAGGCATGTTGTTGATCTTGAATACTCGATATTATTTTTATTCAGATACTCGTGAATTTCCTTTGAAGTTAATTTCGCATCTATTAATGGTGTATTGAAGTTCATTTTATATGTAATTAGAATGCCTGGTCTGTCAATTACCAAATCGCTGATGTTATTTCCATCGCAAATGAAATCAAAGCCTTTATCTATTGCACATTCTTTAATTTTGTGATACATTAAGTTTCTGCATGAATGGCATCTGCTAGGCTGATTCTTTAAGAATTCTTCATCTTCATAAAAGTTAATGTCTATAATGTGATGTTCAATATTGAATTTTTTTGCTACATTTCGCGTATGTTTGATGAAGTTGTCAGGAAACAGGTGATTGTCAATTGTTATTGCTAAAACATCACTGCTAACCTTTGATGCAAGATAAGCTATTAATGTACTGTCCGCACCTCCGGAAAAACCTATAACTACTTTTTTATCTTTCAAAATGTCTTTAACGATTTCAATTTTATCTTCTAATTTCATTTTATCATATCTTTAATGTAGGTTACCAGTTCTTTGGCATCTTCTTTTTTAATATCTACTGAAGTTCGGATAAAATTAATTAGTTCGCCTTTAGTTTCATCATCTAAATCAGATTCATTTAATGTTTGTGAGTAGTTTCTTTTGGGATAAAAAGTAGATTTTGCAATTCTAATCAGTTCATCTTTCTGATTTTGTGTGATAATGTTTTCACTTACTGCATTGGTAAAAACATAGTCCATATTAATTAATGGTTCGGACAATGCTTCCAGACTTTCGCTGTCGAGCATAACTGCAACATCATCGTCTGATGCAACTTTTCCAGTTGCATATTGCTCATATACATAACCGATACCAATCATTCCTAAGCTGTCGAGTTCAGATGCCCTTAAAGCACCCATGCTGGATGAACCGACAACAGTTATGCCCTTATCGATCACATTTAAAATTTCTTTATGGCCAACTGAGGAATTCTGGTGAAATACTCCGTCGATTATGCCAATTATGTCAGGATTTTCTTTTAACGCGAGACCTAAATCTCCTCTTTTGATGGGTCTTTCATAGATTACTTCAACATCATCATGTGAATCCAGGATTTCTCTTGCCTCATCAAACGGCAGGGATAAACCAGTATAAATTATAACTTTAACCATAATATCATACTCTTAAAAATCTGTATCCTGCACGGCTCTGGTCAATAGAATATAACTCCATTGTTGGAATGATGACCCTTACAACACTGACATTAAGTTCAGGACGTGTTAAATCATAGTATAATACATGTTCTATTTCATTTGCTTTCAATTCAGCTAAAACAATATCAATATCTTTTGTTATGGAATCTGTGCTTCTGTTTTCAATGTCACTTAGATTGATTTTTTCATCTTCGTCTTCAAAATAATGCTTGTTGATACGTTTCATACGCTCATAGCCTGCAGTTCTTGCAAAATCAGCTCGGACTGTATCTTCACGTGCGCCGTGTATCTGTGTTGCTCTGCTTTGAGCCACTTCAGTCAATGCTCTTAAGATTGCAACTTCGGGGTCTAAATGCGTACCAATTCCTAATGTTAAAAGTCCTGCATCTTTCAGAAGCGTATCATCTGCTGATGCAGCTATTGTTGGAACATTGATGTCAGCCGTCAAATCCATTAATTTGATATTGATTTCATTTTCACTAAATTTTGAAAGCGCATCATTAACAACATCACTTTCAATGCTGTTCAAGTCAATTTGCTTGGAATTCTTATGGGTCAGCTCAAAAATACTCCATGCATCCCTTTCAATAACTTCAAAAATACCATGCAGTATAGCCTCTTCCAGGCTGTTTCCGGAAGCAAGGCCATTGGTATTTGATTTGAATAGGCTTCGGACGGAATTATCATCTGCAGTGTATGGATGATAGATTGCATTGGAAGGGACATAATAATCTTCACCATTGATTAAATCACGGCAGCTGTTCCATTCAAGATTTAATGAATTGATATTTTCTTTTTTAAAGTCTTTAGGTAAGTTTAATGATTCAATATCGATAATATTTCCTTTACTGGAAATCTCAGATACTGTTCCAGTAACTGTATTTTCATCTTGCTTTTCAGCAGAATATCTCTCAAAACCTTCCATCATGGCGGATGCTTTTGCATGTTCAACACTTATTCCCTTACCACCATAAATACTAATTGCACCCTCCTGGGAAGTTGGCCTGATGGCTGAGAATACAGGAAGTCCAATTCTGTCCAGATGTGTGATTTCAGTAATGCGGGTAATACCTGCAATTTTGCATTTATCCTCATTATTTTCAATTGTCTCACTTGGAGGAATTATTCTGTGTGTCCCTTTAAAATATTTGATTTCTTTTGATGTCATTTTACAATCCCATAATCATTCTAATTATATTTTCAGCACCTATTGTCATGGATGCATATGTCATAATTCCTGCAATAGCAATAGTAATAATCCACACTATAACATTCCATCTTAATACTTTGGATCCATCTAGATTCCAAATAGGTATTAAGTTAAAAACAGCTAAATAACTGTTGGTTTGAAAACCTAAGCAACATGAGATGAATATAAATAGCATTGTACTATTATTATGTGCAGGAATGTAAATGGCTGCTCCTATAAGTAAAAATATTATTGCAAGAACAATATTAACAACAGGACCTGCAATAGAGATTATTCCATTTGTTTTATCATCCAAATAAGATCCTGCATAAGTATAAACTGCTCCTGGGGCTGCAAACACGAAACCGAAAAATGAGGATACTAAAGCAAAAATCAATCCTGCTGGCCATAATTTAAATTCAGCCCAATAACCATAATGCATTGAAGTGAATTTGTGGCCTAATTCGTGCAATATAAACCCTAAGCCTAATCCTATCATTGTAACTGGAAAAATGCTTTTTAGCATCTCTACATTTCTGCCAGAATATAAGATTGAAAAACTTAGAGAAATAAAAATAAATGCAATAATCAAATCTCTTAATTCACTTGTCGTTATTTTAAACATAGTGTTTAAATATCTAATTCTATATATAAAAGTTTTTTCTAAATATTTAATCATGGATTATAATAAACTTCATTTGGATAATATTTTAAAAGATATGGAAAAAGATAATAATCAGGCTTATCTGCTTACACAATTTACTAATATTGAATATATTTCTGATTATAAACCGACCAGTTTCGCTTTTTGCATAATAAAAGATAATCCAATCATATATGCTTCAAAGATGGATATGGAAATTGCAAACAGGGACTCTTCAATTGAAGTTAAGGAATATGAGAAATTTGAAACAATGATTTCAGAAATTAAAGAGGAAGGGATTAAAAATCTTGCTATCGAACCCAGTTTGGCTTACAGCACTTATGAAAAGTTTAAGGATGACTTTAAAATAGAATCAAAAACATATGTTGATAAGCAAAGGATGATAAAATCTCCTTCAGAAATTAAAAATATAGAAAAGGCTACTGAAATCGCACAGACGGCTTTTCGTCAATTGGATGTCTCTTCAAGAAGTGAAACTGAAGATGTTTTAGCTTTTGATTTGGTCAGATTGATGATAGAAAATGGGGCATCAAAAGAGTCATTCGATACGATTCTTGTCAGCGGATCTAATACAAGCCTTCCTCATGCAGTGCCTCAGCATAAAAAATTGGAAACGCCTATACTTGTTGATTGGGGAGCTAAATATAATGGTTATTGTTCTGATAATACAAGAACTATTGTTTATACAGAAAAAGAGCATGAAATTTTTGATATTGTTCGTGAATCTCATGATAAAGCCATTAAATCCATTAAACCGGGACTTAAATGCTGTGAAATAGATAATGTTTCAAGAGACATCATTAAAGAATATGGTTATGGCGATCAATTTATCCACTCAACAGGTCATAGTTTAGGTCTGGATATTCATGAAACTCCAGGATTTTCTTTTCGTGATGATACAATAATTGAAAAAGGTATGGTAATAACAGTGGAACCAGGAATTTATCTTGAAGAAGAATTTGGAGTTCGTCTGGAAGATACTGTAGTTATTGAAAATAATGCTAGAATTATCGGAGATTTACCATTAATTTAATAATATTATTGATATTTTAATTAATTATTAGTATTTTCTATTCTGATTCTATGTAATACTAATAATGTTTTTTTATATTTTTTTAAATTTATTTAAGCAAGAGATGTTCAATTAACTAATTTCATATGATGATTGTTTTTTTATCGAAACTTTTTTATTGAAAAATTATAAATATTTTATATATATTCAAATAATGGTGATTATATGGATTATAATAAAATACTTGGAATTATATTAATAATATTGGGAATAATTTTTATAGTTTACCCATTTTATAGTGCTGAAGCCGTATCCTGGATTGCAGCTATATGTTTAATATGCTTCGGTTTTGCTTCAATTATTAATGGATTTTCTGTATGGAGCATACTGGCTCATGTTTCAATAATTAATATAATATTGGGGATTCTTTCAATATTGTTAGGAATATTATTTATTTATAGAGTAGATGCATTATCTTTCTTTGTGGCATTTCAATTTTATTTAATTGCATTTGTAATGATATTTATGGGTATTTTTGGTATTATCTATGGACCTGAAATGATATCTAAACTCACATCATTATTAATTATCATTTTGGGCATAATATTTATCTACTTTGCTGGCGCTTCAATTGCACAGCCATTATATGCAGCTATTTTCGTTGGAATATGTCTAATTTTAGAAGGAATCGACTTCTTTATAATTGGTGGAATGGCAGGTAATTTAGAATAATTGGTGATTAATATGGATAAAGAGACAAAGAAACGTTTGGGCGAAATTAGGGAAGCTATGAAAAAATATGGCTTCGATAAGATTTTAGGTCAAACGGCAAAAAGTAAATTACGTCCTGGTGAGGATGAAGAGGTACATAATCTTTTATTGGATGATGATATTCCTGTAAAATTAAGATTAATGCTTCAGGATTTAGGAACTACATTTATTAAGTTAGGTCAGCTGTTAAGTACAAGGCCGGATGTGGTTGGGGATAAAATTGCAGATGAACTAGCCAACTTACAAGATGATAATCCCGCCATATCCTATGAGGAAATTAAGGCAATTGTTGAAAGGGAACTTAACGGTAACATTGATGAATTATTTAAAGATTTTTCACATGAACATTTAGCAACCGCATCTATTGGTCAAGTTCATGAAGCAACATTAATCACTGGTGAACATGTTGCTATTAAAATCCAAAAGGAAGGAATTACTGATAAAATAGACCTTGATATAAGGATAATGAAATATGTTGCCAATAAAGCGGATAAATGGAATGCGGATTTAAGAAAAATAAATCTACCGGGAGTAATGGAAGAATTTGATCGTTCAATTCACAAAGAGATAGATTATAATAATGAATTCATGAATATGCAACGTATTTCATTGAATTTTGCAGATAATCCAAATATTCATATTCCTACTACTTATCCAGAATACTGTACAGAAAAAGTTTTAACGATGGAATTCATAGCCGGAGCAAAATTAAATGAGGTATATGAAAGCACTGGAGATGAATATGATAAGAAATTCTTAGCAAAAAGTATTTTGGATTCATATCTTCAACAATTATTCATTGACGGATTTTTCCATGGGGACCCTCATCCAGGAAATATAATGATTTTAGAAGATAATATTGTATGTTATCTTGATTTAGGTATGATGGGTGTCTTTGATGAAGAATTTAAGAAAAACTTATCTGAACTAATGGTATTGTTCGTTGATCAGGATATTGACGGTTTGATAAATCAGTTAATGTACATGGATATCCTTGATTATGATATTGATACAAGAACTCTTAAACGGGACTTGAATGACCTGTTCGGCAGATACTTCGGTGTTGAATTAAATCGTTTCAATGGTGTTTTAGATGAGTTACTTAAACTCATGCAAGAATATGGTGTTATTCTTCCAAATGAGTTCGTTACTATGGCAAGAGGACTATCAATGATTGAAGCTATTGCACAAAATCTCGATCCTGAAATTGATGTTTTCGCATCAATCAAACCTGTTGCAAAGCATATTGCCCGGGAAAGATTGGATCCTAAGAAGTATTTAAAAAGCAAAAAAAGCAATTTCCTTTTGTATCAACATATGATTCACTCATTGCCTAAACTTCTTACAAGGATTATTCACAAGATTGACAATGAAGAATTTCAAGTTAAATTGGAAGTTGATATTACTGACAAGGTTTCAATAATTGCATTGATATCAGCACTTATCATTGGTTCTTCAGTTGTTACATTTGGACCAAGAGTATGGGACATGCCCGTAATTTCTGTAATTGGCTATATTATTGCTATAATTTTAAGTATTAAGGGTATTAGGAAATACGTATTTAAATAGATTTAAATTAAGAGGAATTTATCTTCCTCAACACTTATTTTTTTTTAAAAAACTTTATAAATTAACTTATTTTCATTTTTTTAAGAGTATATTCTTTTTTTATTTTTTTATATTAATTATTTTTATCGAATTAACTTTTTACAAAAAAATCAGAGATAAATCAAGAAAAGATTGTCTTAATTTTAGTTTTCATTTTTTCAAAATATTTATATATCATTAGTTATAAAATTATTAGTCGGAAGGAAAGTTCCTTCCGACTATATAGTCAATCAAATTCATTTAGTCAAAAGTGATGTGAAAAAATGTCAGTAAAAGATAAAAAATTGGACCAAATAATAAAGACCATAGAAGCAAATGATATTAAATTTTTGAAGTTACAGTTCTCAGATATACATGGATTGCCTAAAAGTATGGCAGTACCTCTTAAAAAAGCTGATGATGTTGAAGACATAGTAAATGATGGACTATTGTTTGACGGTTCATCAGTAGCTGGTTTAGCTTCAATTAATGATAGTGATTTACTTGCAAAACCGGATATTGATACATTTTCAATGATTCCATGGAGACCTGAATCAAAAGGTACCAGTAGATTTATATGTGATATTTTCACTACTGACGGAAAGGCATATGATGGAGATCCAAGGGGAGTACTTAAAAAATCATTACAGTTAGCAGAAAAAAGAGGATATCAATTTAATATGGGTCCAGAACCTGAATTCTTTATTATAACAAAGGATGAAAATGGAAATTACGTCCCTGCTGATGAAGCTGAATACTTTGATGTGGAACCTCTAGACCAAGGTACTGACATTAGAAGAGAAATCGTATTAGGTTTAGAAAAATTAGATTTCAATGTAGAAGTAAGTCACCACGAAGTGGCAGCAGGACAACATGAAGTCGATTTTAAATATGCAGATGCTTTAAAAACAGCTGATGCAGTTATTACATTTAAAGAAGCTGTTAAAGCTTTAGTCAATAATTTAGGATTTAAAGCTACATTCATGCCAAAACCATTCTTGGGAATTAACGGTAGTGGAATGCACTGTAATCAAAGTCTATTTAAAGACGGGAAAAACATCTTCTATGACCCTGATACTGAAACTCAAATATCACAGGAAGCATTATATTTCATTGGAGGATTATTGGAACATGCACCGGCTCTATCAGCAATTTTATCTCCAACAGTCAACTCATATAAACGTTTAGTGCCAGGTTATGAAGCACCATGTTACATTGCTTACGGTTTTAAAAACAGGTCAACCTTATTAAGAATTCCTGCATCTCGTGGATTAGGTACAAGAATCGAATGCAGATCCGCTGACCCATCATGTAACCCATACTTAGCATTTGCAGTATTGCTTGAAGCAGGTTTGTATGGTATGGATAATAAAATCGATCCTGGTGAACCAACTGAAGAAAACTTATTTGCATATTCTGAAGAAGAAATTCTCCAAAAAGGAATTGGCAACTTGCCTACCAGTTTATGGGAAGCATATCATGCATTAGAAGAAGATGATGTAGTTAAAGATGCTCTTGGAGAAAAAGTATTTAATCAGTTCTACAATATCAAAAGGGCTGAATGGGATTCTTACAGAATACAGGTATTCGATTATGAAAGAGATGAGTATTTAAATGTATAAATCTTTTTGTTTATCTCATTTGGTAGTCAGTTAAAAATTTGACTACCATCTAATTTAAATTTTTTTGGGAGGTTTCAAATCAAGAAATGATGAAATAAAACATATTAAAAATTTTAGAATTATTTTTTTAAGGCATATGGAGTAATTTTAGAATTATTGGTATTATATTAAGCATATAAGAAATTTTAAAACTGTAATTTTCATGATTATTAATTTTAAGGCATATGGTAATCTTGGATATTATTTATTAGGCATATGGTGAATTAAAACTAAAACATTAAATTAAAAATAAAATCAACTTAAGTTATTGGCTGGAATTTGTTTTTAACTTAAATGATGTGTATTCACCGATATTTTATTTGGAGGTAGAAAAATGTGTGGAATAGCAGGTGTAATATACAAAGATAAAAAATCTTACCCTGTAGGGGAAGCATTAACTTCAATGTTAGAATCATTACAACACAGAGGCCCAGATTCAGCAGGTTATGCAATCTACGGTAGTTTAGATTTTCCTGAAAATTATTATCAATTAAACATTGAAGTTAAAAGAAGAAAAGGTGTATTAGATAATTTAAAATCATTATTAACACAAATGAGTCCAATATTCGATGAGCAATTAATTGAGTCTGTAGGGGATTCAGATGTATATAAATGTAAAATAGCATTGGATAAGTTTTCTCTTTTAAAACCGTGCATAAACGAGATAGACGAACTGGAAAATGTACGTGTCATCAACGGTTCACATTCTTTTGAAATGATAAAGGATACAGGAAAAGTAAAAGACATTGCAGAACGATTTGATGTTAAAAGCAGGATGGGAACCCATGGAATAGGTCATACACGTTTTGCAACAGAAAGTGGTGTTGACCGCTATCATGCACATCCTTATCAAAGTTACATCATACCGGACATAACTGTTGTGCATAATGGACAAATCACTAATTACTGGAAAATAAGAGATCCGTTAGAGAGAAAAGGACACACTTTTGAATCATTCAATGATACAGAATGTATCGTTCATTATATGGCAGATAAACTTAATCAAGGCTATAAACTAGAAGAAGCTTTGGATCAGGCCGTTATTGATTTGGATGGTCCTTTCTCAATATTGGTAGGAACACCTAACGGTATTGGTATTGCAAAGGATAAACTTGGTCTTAGGCCGGGAGTAATGGTTGAAACTGATGAAATCTTTGCTGTGGCTTCAGAAGAAATGGCTTTGCATGATGTAGTTGATTCTGATCAAATAGAGCAAATAGCTCCTGGTGAAACAAGAGCTTACACTATATAACAAGGGGTTTTATCTATGAAAGAATATGTTATTGATGCAAATAATATGGATGAGAAAGAATTAAATCGCACCATAAAAGAACAGGCAGTATTTCATGATAAGCTCATTATTGATAATCCTGATTCCAGACACAATATCTGTGCAGGTTTAACTGAAGATGTAAGCATAGAAATAAATGGTTCTGTTGGTTATTTTGTTGGAACAATGGTCAACGAACCAAAGATTCACATCAAAGGAAATGCCGGTTGGTTTGCTGGAGATAATATGACCGAAGGGGAACTGATTATTGAAGGTACTGCTGGAGATGGTGCAGGACAGGGAATCTATGGTGGAACAGTAATAGTGAAAGGAAGCACAGGTTCAAGAACTGGAGAAATCATGAAAGGTGGAACAGTCATAATTGGTGGAAATAGCGGATTCATGACTGGATTGCTTATGATGGGTGGAAGACTTATCATACTGGGTGATGTAACCGATGATGTCGGTGAATCAATTATGAGGGGAACCATATATGTTCTTGGAGATGTTAAAAGTCTAGGAAAGAATGCTGCTATGGAAAAAGCCACACTTGATGATCAAAAGGAATTAAAAGAAATTTTGACTGAATACGGTTTTGAAATAGCTGATGAAGATTATGTGAATTTTAAGAAAATCGTTACTATACAATAGGAGCTAAAAAAATGAGCGAACATAGAATAGCTATGGTTGGAACACCATGTGAGATTATGGCAGCATCCAAACTGCAACATTATACGGATAGCCCTATTGATGTTAAACTGGGCTTGTTTTGTATGGAAAATTTTTCATATAAATACTTTGAAAATCTCTTGGAAGAGTATGATTTGAAGATGGATGATATTGAAAAATTCCAAATAGATAAGGGTTTTGTATTCTTATTATTAAAAACTAAAGAAACGGTAAAAATACCGCTTTCAATAGCCAAAAGGATAATCAGAAAAAACTGTAATATATGTGTCGAATTGACATCAGAAACATCAGATATTTCAGTAGGTTCCATAGGATCAGAGGATGGATGGTCAACATTAATAATCAGAACAGAAAAAGGTGAAGAAATTGTTAATGGAGCAATAGAACAAAATTTCATCGAAGCAAAGGACTTTACTGAATCACAATTTGATTTGCTGAATAAAATTGCAGATACTAAAATAAACAAAAATCTTGAAAATATAGAAAAAAGGGAATTTTTGGCAAGGCCTGTATTGTATCAAAGAAATAAATCAGATGATTCAATCAATAAAGAAATTTCAGAATCCCAATTCTTAGATTTGAAGTCTAATGTCATTGATGTTGGTGCATGTGTGCTTTGTGGAGCATGTGAATATGCATGTCCCGATAATTTAATAACAATTGATGATACGAAACCGATAATGAGAGGGGAATGTCCAGATGATTGTCATGCATGTTTTGCAGTTTGTCCAAGAACTTTCATACCTGAAAGTTTAAGAAATGACAGTTCAAAAGCAATCGGTGACTTTATTAAAGTATTTACAGTCAGATCTTCAAAACATAGCCAAGGTCAGGACGGTTCCATTGTAACAACATTATTGGACTATTTATTAACTAATGATATTATTACGGAAGCCGTCATTGTTGATAAGGATGATTATCTGGCATGGAAACCTTATGCAAAGATGACAAGTGATATCGATGAGGTCGTTAAATCAGGAGGAACAAAATATTCAGTTTGTCCTGTATTCAAGCCGTTAAGGAATATAAAAGAGGGGGTAAATTAGATGTCATTTACTGTTGAAAGAAAGCTGGAAATATGTAAACAGAATAATGATAGGCCTGGATGCTGCTGGTATTTATGTGATAACCCTAAAAAGTCAGCATGTAAAAACTGTTACAGCTGTTATTCAAATTGCCCTCACGGAGTATATGAAGTTATTAATGACGAACCGCTACCTATTCATCAGGAAAATTGTGTGGGATGCAAAATCTGTGAAGAAATGTGTCCGACTCATGCAATATATGTCAGACCTCTCGTTGATGAAGGTAGGGGAGTATGGTCAAATTCAACAATGGTTGAAATTAAACGTAAAAGCCAAACAGGATCCTATAAAGTACGTGGTTGTGGTTTAACTCGAAAAATCCCGACATTTGATGATTTAAGCATATTGCCTGCACAGGTATCAAGGCCTCCAATAGATTCATACAGAGAATCCTGTAAGACTTCAGTAGTTCTTGGAGATAGGTTTGCAGAAAATCCAATTGAAATAGATACTCCAATTATGATTGGAGCAATGTCTTTTGGTGCATTAAGTAAAGAAGCAAAAATAGCTTTAGCTATTGGAAGCAGTAAAGTAGGTTCAATAACCAACACCGGTGAAGGCGGAATGCTTCCTGAAGAAAGGCGTTATGCTGATAAACTAATTGCCCAATATGCATCAGGCCGTTTTGGAGTTTCAGCCAGTTATCTAAACAGTGCAGAAGCTGTTGAAATTAAAATTGGTCAGGGTGCAAAATCAGGAATGGGTGGACATTTACTTGCACATAAAGTAACTGCGGAAGTAGCTAGAGTTCGTAATATTCCTGAAGGAACCTCTGCATTAAGTCCTGCAAGACACATGGATATTGTCGGGCCTGAGGATTTAGGTATGAAAATTAATCAGTTAAGGGATATAACTGATTGGAAGATACCTATCATCGTTAAATTTGCTTCTGGTAGAGTAGAACAAGATGTAAAAATTGCAGCAAAAGCAGGTGCTGATATAATTGTAGTTGATGGTATGCAGGGAGGAACCGGTGCCGGACCTGAAGTAGTTACTGAACATTCAGGTATTCCTACAATAGAGGCAATAGTTAAAGCTGATGATGCTCTTAAAGACATAAATTTAAGAAGTGAAGTAAGTCTTGTAGCTGCTGGAGGAATAAGGTCTGGAGCTGATGTGGCAAAAGCAATAGCTTTAGGTGCAGATGCAGTATATATTGCAACATCTGCTTTGATTTCAATAGGCTGTAAGGTTTGTCAGAGCTGTTCTGAAGGTATTTGTCCGAAAGGTATTGCAACACAGGAAAGAGTGCTTAGAAGAAGATTGGACCCTATAAGAAAAGGTCAGCAAGTTGCAAATTATATAGAAGCAATGACTCAGGAAGTAACATCTTTAACTCAGCAGGCAGGAAATACCGATATAGAAAATCTTGAACGTCAAGATCTTGTTGCATTAACTATGGAAGCTTCACAATTAACGGGAGTACCAATGGTGAGCAAACGATATTAATTATTAATGTTACTATGGTGGTTAAAAATATTAAAATATAAAATTCGGAATGAAATTGGATTTTTAAAAAATTAAATAAATATTAGGAGATATTAATATGGCCGCATTCGATAGAATCAAATCAGGAATTCCTGGACTTGATAAAGCTTTAGATAATATTCGTTTGGGAGATAATGTAGTATGGAATGTTACGAATTTGCATGAATTTTCTTACTTTGTCGATCCTTATGTAAAGCAGGCAAAAGAAGACAATAGAAATTTAATATACATCAGATTTGCTAATCATCCTCCATTAATTGAAATGGATGAAGAAGATTTTAAGTTGCTTGAAATTGAACAGAATAATCCTGATACTGAATTTTGCATGATAGAACGTGATGGAATTAAGATATATCAGGTAAATCCATATAACCAATTTGAAACATTCACTTTGGAAGTTCACAGGATTATAGAAAAGGAAGGTTTTGACGCATTTTATGTTTTTGACTGTTTAAGTGACCTTCAGGCAGTTTGGTCAACGGATTTGATGATGGGTAATTTCTTTAAAGTTACTTGTCCATTTTTATTTCAACTGGATACAGTAGCATTTTTCCCAATTATTCGTGGTAGGCATTCATATGAGGCTATAGCCAAAATTCGTGAAACTACACAGCTATTACTAAATGTATACTCAAATTCTCCAGATGAACTCTATGTTGCTCCGCTGAAGGTATGGAACAGATATTCACAAACCATGTTTTTGGGACATAAATTCAACCCTAAAACGGGTTCCGTTAAAGTCTTGCAAGACGGTCAGGAGGTCAGCAAATATTATAAAACCATAAATTCTGATAAATATCAGGATGGACGAACCTTGGACAGTTGGGAAAGATACATGCTTCAGGTTAGAATGAAGTATGAGGAAGGCCAGAATATGGACGATGAATGTGAAAAGATTTGTGAGCTGATGATGACGAAAGACGAAAGGATGCTTTCTAAAATTAAGGAGTACTTTACTTTTGAGGATTATCTTACAATTTATGACCGTCGTGTAGGCAGCGGATTAGTCGGGGGTAAAACATGTGGAATGCTCTTGGCAAGAAAGATAATTGAAAAAAATTGTCCTGATATATACAACAATACTTTTGAACCTGATGATTCGTTCTATATAGGTTCAGATTTGTTTTACACATACATAGTTTCAAATGACTTGTGGGATCTTCGGGTAAAACAGAGAACCAAGGAAGGTTATTATAAATACGGAAAAGAGCTGGAGGAAGGCCTTAAGAATGGTACCTTTTCAGATGAGATTAAGAAAGCATTTATCCATATACTGGATTATTTCGGGCAAAACCCAATAATTGTCAGGTCAAGCAGTTTTCTTGAAGATGGATATGGAAATGCATTTGCAGGTAAATATGAATCTGTATTTTGTGTAAATAGAGGATCTCTTGAAGAACGTTTGGCTGCATTTGAAGATGCAGTAAAAGTGGTATATTCAAGTACAATGAATATTTCTGCTTTGGAATATAGGAAAATAAACGGTTTGGATGATACTGATGAACAGATGGCTCTTCTTGTTCAAAGAGTTTCAGGTTCCTATTATGGAGACTATCTATTCCCTACCGCTGCAGGTGTAGGATTTTCATACAGCCCATACTCTCCACTTCCGGACATGGATAACAGCAAAGGTATGCTGAGACTTGTAATGGGTCTCGGTACGAAAGCTGTCGACAGGACAAAAAAAGATTATCCTAGAATCATCAATCTTGATAAGCCTGAAGTAACCCTAATGAAGGATATAAAAGAAAAGCACAGATATTCTCAACATTATTTGGATGTCATTGACTTTAAAAACATTAGTTTGCACGATATTCCTGTTGATGACGGGTTGGATGTAATTCCTAGATATGCAAAAAGAGTTTTGGTCGAGCATGACCGTGAAGCAGAGAGGATGTTTCGTGAACGTGGCCAACGCCGTGAAATTGTATTTGTTAACTGTGAGGGAATTGTAAAGAATCAGGAATTTATTGAGGATATGAAAATAATCTTAAATACATTAGAAACAGCATATGACTACCCTGTGGACATTGAATATACAGTCAATGTTGGTGAAGACAGTTCATTCAACATAAACCTGCTGCAATGTCGCCCTCTTCAGGTTTCAACAAATAATGAAGCTATTGAGATGCCTGAAGATAAAAATGTCTTCTTCCATATCAAGGAATCTTCCATGGGTATGTCAAGAAAGAATACGATAGATACGATTTGCTATGTTGACCCCCACAAATATTATGAATATCCTTATGCTCAGAAAAGCTCAATATCTCGTGTAATTAGTGATGTAAACACTTATTGCAAAAATAATGATAAAAGAGCTATTTTGATTGTTCCAGGAAGAATTGGTACGTCTTCTCCGGAATTGGGTATTCCAGTTGTATTTGCAGACATTAGCCATTTCTCTGCAATTCTAGAAGAAGCATATAGTGAAGTCGGTTATATGCCTGAATTATCTTTTGGAAGCCATATGTTCCAGGATTTAGTTGAAGCCGAAATATATTATGGTGCATTATTTGAAAATGAGAAAAAGATAGAATTCAACAAAGACATGATTTTTGAACATCAAAATATCCTAAAAGATATAAATCCTAATTTAAATGATGATGTTTATGATATGATACAGGTTATAGACTTTGATGAAGATAAAGCCGAGTTATATCATGATATGAATAAGGATGAAACATTATGTATCTTCAAATAATTAGAGTGCATATGTTGTAATGAAAAACATTTCATTATTTTAGGGCGGAAGGGTGGGACATATGCCTATTTATTTGATTTGTTTTCAAATAAAAAATGTATGACAAAATTTCTGTGATTAATGGCCTTATTGGGTTTTTGATTTTATTTTTTCAATAGGGCTATTTTTCATATATTTTTTTTAAATTTTTCTCAAAATTGATATTTTGAATAAATTGAAATACTTATTTTAAGGAAATATTTTAAACACTTCATAATTTTGATTTAACTCATAACTTGGGTTTTATATAGTTTAAAATCAATAATAACTCTATGAAATTTAAAAGTGTA
Organism: Methanobrevibacter sp.; assembly: GCF_045636185.1. Taxonomy (GTDB): domain Archaea; phylum Methanobacteriota; class Methanobacteria; order Methanobacteriales; family Methanobacteriaceae; genus Methanocatella. Next base: position 27,003 of record NZ_JAZTXC010000058.1, read on the forward strand.
ATTATA
>NZ_JAZTXC010000059.1:0-13351 GCF_045636185.1 Methanobrevibacter sp.
ACAATAATTAATTCTAAAAGGTTACAAATAATTAATGAAACTATCACTGGAGGTGTAACTTGAAAGAAAATAACCTAAAACACTACATATATCTATATAAAATAAAAAAGCAATCCCATTTATTTTAAAAATAATGTAAAATAGTGGAATTGTTAAGATTCAGAAATCCTAACACAAATCAACCCCAGAATAATTAAACCCGTTAAAATTTTCTTATTCATAATATACACTTTTCATTTACAAAAATATTTAAGTAATAGCAAATTTATACTATATGTATAACAGATTCAATTGATTATATGATTACTATTACCAGAAAAGAAGAAGTTGTTTTAAATCAGATAAAAATATTTGATGTGGAATATGATGGGATTATTCCGATGGATTCTTTAAAAAAAGAATTATGTATTGGAAGTTTTCATGAATACGACTTGGTCCAAGTGTTAAATTCCCTTTCAAATAAAAAAGTCATCAAATTCGAGGATTTAAATATTAGATTGCTGGCTTCAGATAAAGAAATCAATACTGTAAATTCTAAAAAAGATTTGGAAGAATTAGAATTGAATATTAAAGAGAAAGAATCCTTCGAATTAATTAAAACATTGGTTGATGATAAAAATCTGGTTTCCAAGTATATATTGGAAGGCAACTTGCTTTACGGTGATTTGAAATTAACTAATTTTAGAATGTATCATATTATATTATCCTTGGAAAACAAGGGTCTTTTAAAGCATATCAATAAATCTGATGGTGAATACTACTTACTGGTTGGATAATATTTTTTACATAAATTTTATTATCTGAGTATTATTAATTTCTCATTTTATCATAATATTTATATATATTTAAGATTAAAAATATCTTTATAAGTAAATATGATAGGTTATTTTTATGATGAGAATTAGTATGTCACTACCTAAAAAATTATTATCTGATTTTGATGAAGTGTTAAAGGAAAGAGGATATCAATCTCGTTCAAAAGGTATTCGTGATGCACTTCAAGATTACATTGTCCGTTACCAGTGGATGAATTCAATGGAAGGAGAAAGAATTGGAATTATAACCATTATCTATGATCACCACTACACAGGAGTAATGGAAAATCTTGCAGAAATCCAACACAGTTTTAGAAATGAAATTAATACCAGCATGCATATTCACATGACTGACAAATACTGTATGGAAATTGTGGTAGTTAATGGAGATATTGCAGAAATTAGAGAGTTAACTGAAAGAATTATGAGACTTAAAGGTGTAGAACACGTTAAATTAACAAGTACTGCAAATGGAGAAGAATTTAGTGAACCTGATGGGCATTCCCATGACCATTATCACTAATCACTAACTCCTTTTTTAATTTTTTTTATGAAATTTCAAACTACACATTATCATCTGGATTTATTGAAGGATGCTGATAGAGTATCCGCTTTTTTTGAAGCTATCAATGACTATTCTAAAAAAACGGAATTGGCTTATGATTTGGGCTGTGGATCAGGTGTATTGTCTTATTTTTTAAGCAATAAATTCAATGAGGTAAAATCTATTGAAATAGATTCTAAAGCCAGTTGCTGTGCATTAAAAAATCTGGAAAAATATGAAAATATTGAAGTAATTAATGAGGATGTTTTAAATTATAACTTCGCCAAAAAAGCTGATTTGATTGTTTGTGAAATGCTGGACACTGCCTTAATTGATGAGGAAGAGGTTCAGGTTTTAAATTATGCCCGTCGCTTTCTCAAGGAAGATGGTGAGATAATTCCTAAAGCCATTATAAATATTGCTGAATTGGTTAATATGCAAAGGAATTATATCCATTGGGATGAAAATGCATCTTATGAAATATTGTCAAGTCCCGTTAATTATTCTAAAGTCATTTTTAAAGAAGAAATAAATCCGTCTTTTGAAAAGAATCTGAAATTTGAAGTTAATAAAGACCAGATAGCCAATGGAATTAAAATAACTACAGTCACTATTCTTAATGATGATTTGGTTTGCGGTCCAACACCTATGTTCAATCCTCCGTTATTAATTCCAATTGAGGAGATTGATGTAAAATGCAATGATTTAATTAATGTAAAATTAAAATATAATATGGGACAAGGTATTGAAACCATTGAAACCCAAATAATATAGGTGATTTTATTTCTTTTAGGGACGAATTAGCAGAATTTCTCGATGGTTATGAAAAGTTATTTATTATTGGAATCGGAAACGAACTAAAATATGATGACGGTGTAGGCCCATACATTATTTCTAAATTAAATAATATAAATTTAAAAGATAATGTATTGCTTATCAATGCCCAGACTGTTCCTGAAAACTTTACTGGAAAGATTAGAAAGGAAAATCCTTCAAATATTATATTGATTGATGCTTGTTTAATGGGTTTAAGTCCAGGAGATTATAAAATAGTTAATGAAGAAGATTTTGCAAATATAGGCATTTCAACCCATTCGATGTCCCTATCATATTTTGTAAAATTTTTAGATAATGATAATATTTTATTCATTGGTATTGAACCAAAGTCATTGGAATTAATAGACCAGGATTCATTAGGTGTTTTGGATGCTGATTTAATGGATTTCAATGGTAAACTAACTGAAAATATTCAAAAAAGTGCTGATGAAATCATAGATTTATTGGGAGATTTATTATGAAAATTTTGTTTATAGGTTCACGTTTATATGATGACATTGATTATTATGTTAGGCAGAAAGAAATAGAGAGTATTTTAACAGAGTCAAATGAAAATGCAATTAATTTGGATTTGCCCGATCAAGTTTTTATCGTACCTAGAGGAATGGACGGGCCAAAGCAAATTGCAGTTACTCAGGATGTTGATGCTATCGTTCCGTTAATTGGAATAGATCCTCCTTTAATACAAGTTGCCCAAATGAAAGAGGAATTGGAGGAAAACTATGGGATTCCAGTAATTGCAGCAAATGTCAGGGCAGTGGAATTAACATCAAACAAAATAAATACAAAAAAATTCTACAATGAAATTGGTGTGGCCACTCCAGAATATCAAATTTTAAACAGCCCAGATGAGTTGACTCTTGATTTTCCTGTTGTATTAAAGCAAGGTAAAGGTCAAGGTGGAAAAGATATTAAAATAGCACATAATTTGGATGATGTAAACGAATACTTTGCGGAATATTCATATGCATTATGTGAGGAATTCATTGAAGGGTCTGAAATTTCAATTGAAGTATTGGGATATGGTGGAGAATATGTTGCACTGCCGCCGATTTACAAAGGTGAAACGACTCTTGAAGGTACACACCCATTAAATAAAGTTAAATTGGGTCCTTGTTTAATTGATGGTTTGGACAATAATCTTATCCAGCATACTGCTTATAATATTGCCCGTGCTCTGGATTCTGATGGCATATTTGAAATGGATTTCATGTATTCTCATAAGAAAGACCAATTATATGCAATTGAAGTTAATACAAGACCTAATGGAACAAGGTATTTGACTTCCGCTACATGCAGCATTAATTCATTATGTGAATTGATTAATATGGCCTGTGGTGATTTCAGCTTAAAAAATGTTCTGGATAAACTTGAATATTACTATTCAACTGAAATCCCTATTGGAAATTATCACGGTCCTGAAGTTAATGAACCAAAAAAATCTTTTGAAAATAATGATTTTGTTGTTCATGGGCCGGAAGGTTATCAAAGAATTACTATCCGTGCCAAATCTAAAAAAGGGCTTGAAGACTTAATCAATGAGTTAATATAGTTAACAATTATATACTATTAATTAGTAAAATATTATTGTTTAATATATTTTGTAGTGATTAGTATGAATACTGGAGAGATGTTAATTCTTTTTTCAATAACATTAATTGCAACGATATTCTTTACGTGGTATGTGAAAAGGATATTGCTTAAAGCAAGGATTACTGATAATCCTATCGTTAGTGAACACAGACATAAAAGCGGAACGCCAACTATGGGTGGTATCGCATTTTTATTTTCCATTTCTTTAGTTTTTGCACTTTATTATCAAGATACTCTTATTTTATTAATGTCATTTATCATGCTTGCTGGTGGTATTGTAGGTATGGTGGATGATTTGATTGGACTGAAAGTGAAGGAAGTTCAAAAAGTTGTTGTTAATATTTCTAATGAAACAGTAACATTAGGCAGATTGGATGTAGAACCTCAAGAGGAAGTTAGGGTTGCCACTCCAAAAGCTAAAGCAGAAGTAGATGATTTACTTAAAGATGGTAAGGTTGAGGTCGTTGGCGAAGTTCCAATTAAAACAGAACCTGAGGAACTTGAAAAAATAATTTGTCAAATTGTTATTGGTTTGCTTTTAGGATTAACCGGTGGAGTTAGTTCTATCTATGGATTTCAATTAGGTTGGTTAGCTATTCCTGTCACAATCATTGCTGTTTTAGGTTGTATTAATTCTGTTAATCTGATTGATGGTATGGATGGTCTTGCAGCCGGAATCATCGGTATAGCATCCATTTCATTTTGTATTTATGGTTATTTATTTGGACTTTCCCATGTAATTCCGCCATTTTTAATCTTGGCAGCATTATGTCTTGGATTTTTAGTATTTAATAAGTATCCTGCTTCAATATTTATGGGTGACACCGGGTCATTTGTATTGGGTACGGGTTATGCTGCAGCTGTTTTGTTATGTGATGTGCCTGTCTATGGTATTATTGCATTAGGTGTTCCTATCATATCTGTTATTGTCAGTTTGCTTCACAGAGCCCATATTATTAAATTGCCTGTTGAACCTTTACATCATACATTAAATCATTATGGTTTGTCTGAAGTTAAAATTATTTTAATTTATTGGGGCTCTACTGCAATATTATGCGTATTAGGTATTTTTGCCGAAATGTTTATATATTAATATGGTGTTTAAATGAGAATTAATGAATTGGCTAATTCCATTAACGGTAAAATAGTCGGCAATGACAATTTCTTTTTAAATCAAGATTTCACAGGAAGATTCACTTTATTAAATGATTCTTCAAAGGGTGATATTGTAATAAGGCATTGGATTAATGGAAAAGGAATTGAAATAGCTGCGAATAAAGACATTGCATGTTTAATTACTCAAAATCCGAAAGATGGTGCGATTGAGGCAGCAGAAAGATTAAGTTTTCCATTAATAGTTACTGATAAGATTGAATTGGCTAATGCATATGCTTTAAATTGGACTGTTGAAAATTACTCTCCAAACTCTAAAAATATTGTTATTACTGGAACCAATGGTAAATCAACTACATCACACATGATATATCATATTTTAAAGAGTGCAGGTTATCATGCATTCACCAATACTGATAGTGAATCTGAATTTAATACATTAATAGATCCAATGGTTTCAAAGCTAATTTCAGATGAAGTTAATGCCAATGGGGAACTGGATTTTTTAGTCATTGAAGTGTCAGAAGTACAGGGATGGCTGGGAAATTTAATGAAAAATCATGCTTCTTTAATGTCTAATGCCCTAAATCCTAATATTGGTGTTATTACAAACATTGCTATGGACCATATTGGTCTTGTAAATTCGATTGAAGAGGTTTTTGATGAAGTAAGTGCTGTTCCACAAGCTATTGGTGATGGAATTACGATTTTAAATTATGATGATGAATTGGTTAGAAAGTTGGATTCTCAAAATCCGTTTTATTGGTCAATGAATGATAAATCTGTTGACCTGTACTTTGATAATGGAATTTATTATGGTGATGAATTGATTATTGAAAGAGAAGATTTGCCATTTACCAGCAATCATTTCATACAAAATATTTTATCTGCTGTTGGTGCTTGCATTAGTTTAGGTATTGATTTAAAAGATATAAAAAATGCAGTTAAATCATATAGAGCACTCAATAGGCGTTTTGCAAAATTAAATGATGAACCATTGATTATTGATGATTTTGCCCATAATCCTGATGGCATTAGAAATACGATTGGAGAAACAGTAAAACTTTTACAAGATAATCAGAAGTTATATGTTGCATGTGCCATTAGGGGTTCTCGTGGTGTTGAAATTAACCAGTTAAATGTTGAAGCATTAGTTGAAATTTTAAACCCTGAAATTACTTTATTTTTATCATCCAGTAATGATGTAGTCAATGATTTAAATTATGTAACTCCTGAGGAAAGAAATGTATTTTTTGAGGTTTTAAATGAAAACAATATAAAATATACTCATTTTGATAACTTATTTGATTGTTTATCTGAAATATATAGATTGGCTAGAAATGATGATATTATTTTGCTGATTGGGGCTCAGGGTATGGACCCGGCAGAATCATTGCTAAAAAAAATTCTTTGAACTTTCCTGTGTTTAGACACGAGGAGGTTCAAATTACTATTTTGTTCTTTGCAGTTGCTTCATACCAATATCAAAAAAATAATATTAGAATAAAAAATAAATTCCTTCTAGAAAAAAGTATGCCAACTTAAAAAAAATATTATTTAACATTCAAAACAAGAATAAAAAACTAAAAAAGAAACAAACAACCATTTTATAATAAGTATGCTTCCCCTTACATTGCAATTCATCTCCGACCTAAGATGTTGGGGTATTCTTGAAAAAAATATATGATAAATTTAAATATAATATTAATCTAAAATTATAATTGTATATATATTTTTTATTCCTATGAATATTTAATCAAAGAGGATAAAAACATGTTTATAAAGATTAGAAGAGATACATTAATTATTTTATTATTAGCATTTATTCTGATTCTTTGCGGTCGTTTAATCACTTATGTCGCATTTGCTTCATCTGGTGAAACTAATGATGGTGTACCAATCTCTGGAATCATTGTTAAAGGTAATGATATTGTTCCAGTAGATACTATTCGATCAAATGTTATGCAAGCTGGTTTCCGTGATGGTAGTATGATATATGGTGATATATTAAAAACTTCTAAAAGGGAAGTTTCGCTGAAGGATGCGATACAATCGGCGCAAGAATTTGCTAAGGAATCGACGGTTCCTGGTACATCGGTTACTCCTATAACTGCAGCTGATGTTCAAGTTGATAAAAATACAGGAATTGTTACTGTAACAGTTATTGAAGACTTTTCAACTGTTAAGTTAGATAATAAAACAACGTGAGGGATAGAGTTTGAAAAAATTTAAGATATCGATAGTTTTTTTCATTATATTATTACTGACCATGAGTTCTGTGGCAGCTACTTGTAATATTATAGTTATTACAGACCCTACTGGTAAAGATCCTAATGGTGCAGCTGCAGGAAGTATGTCCTTCGCAGAGAACATGTTCCAGTCAACATTCTTGATGTCTAAAGATCATCATTTTGCAGTTCTGTCTGGGGGTACTGGTAGTTCTGACACTAGGTTAGATTCAATTATTGCTGCTATTGCTAATTTGGAGAATAATGCTTCTGCTTCTTCTGCAGCTTCTATTGCAAGTTCTTATAATGGGGCTCGTTTAGTAGTCGGTGGTCCTTATATGGGGGCTGCAATTGGTGGTTCATTTGATGCTTATGTAATAACTGTTGATGATGGAACCAAAGATATTACAGTAACACCGTACAGTAGTGGGGTGGCTGTTTTACAACAAGGTCAAAAAGGAGCTATTATTCACTTAAGGAACACTAATGGTAATCCACTTTATGGTACAGCAGATGGTGTTCGTAAGGAAACTGCAATGAATATTGGTAAAATGATTAGGGACGGATACCCTGCAACAACCATTCTTTCAGAGGCTATGGGTGAAGTTGCTCGTGATTCTGGAGAGAAATATGGTGGGGGTGGAGTAAACCTTGTTTCAGGTATTTCCACTTCAGATATGTTCACTCCTAATCAAATGAACTCTACCGGTTATCCGATGGATGAACCTTATTCCAAAACTTGTGAATACTGTGGTTGGGGTGTAGGTTACCCTACTGCAGATAATTATGATAAATGTCCTATATGTGGCCATGAATTAAAAGTGATTCATGCATATGAAGCATTAGGTGAGGCAATTACTGTCAGTCCTGATGCAGTAGCTGTGTCAGTTTATGGTAGTGGTAAGCCAGGTATTGAACCAACAACTGTAGAGATTGTTCAAGCTGCTGTTCATAGATATGGATATGATGCATCAGCCATTGCAGATTCAATAAATAGAGCTATTAATAATGGTCTTTTAATGGGTGTTGACCATATCGAACCTAAAGATATTAATGTTAAACCTGAATCAAAAGCTGTTGGTGTTTATTTCACAGCACTTCCTGGTGATAGGTCTGCACCGCCGTGGGACTTGCCTATTGATAATAATCTTTTAAATATTTTAGGCAGTATTCAAACGGCAGTAGGTATTGTTTTAATTCTACTGGTTATATTTAGAAGCAGATTATTAAAATCTTTCCAAAAAAGGTGATTTTTCACCTCATTATTTTTTTTTTTAAATAGGAGATATTATGGCATTAATTTTAGTCAGAGGCGAAAATAAGTCAAAGTTATTGAGTGCTATTTCAGATATGGAAAGGCATGGAAATTTAACTTTAATAACAAAACCAAAAATCATTAGTGCAGAATTTGCAGATTCTTTAGTAGAACAGATTTTAAAATCAAAACTCAAAACCAAATCTAATGTGGCTACAGCATTTTTTGTGAAAGAAGATACTACTTTAAGTATTTTAAAAATTAAACAGATTCATCCTCCTGCACATATTGTTGTTGTTAGCCAAGAGTATAATGGATATGAGGAATTGAAAGAAAAATTAACAATTGCTCATGAAATGGATGGTTATCAATCTTATAAAATAGTTAATGTTGGTAAGATTGATTATTCTGTTAAAGGCGAAAAGAGATATATTCAAAATGATAAATTGGATAGCTATAATGAATAGCTATCGTTTTTTAATATTTTTTTATTAATTTTCCAATATTTTAGATATTATAATGATATCTATTTTCTTTTTATTTTTACAATATTTCCCAGAGTTCTCTCACCGGAAGAATTATTTATAAACTGATTCAAATCTTCATTGCCGATACTTTCTAGTAATGTTATATTCAATGCTTTTTCTAATTTTTTAGTTAATTTGTTGTCCGGAGTCATTTTTCCAGATTCTATTCTGTTGATAACAGATACTCTTTCATTAATTTTTTTTCCCAAATCTTCCCTGGACCAGTTTTTAGCTTCTCTGGCATTCCTTACAGCGATGTTATAATCTTCAATCAATTCATCTGTAGGGTCATCATTTCTATAATTTCTTTTTGGTTGTGCTGTTTTTTTTCCTTTTTTATTTTGTTGGAATTTTGGTTTTGGAGGTGCTTTCTGTATTTTTCCAAGTTTAGCACACTCTTTACATACAACCATAACTGATCCTTCAATTTTTGCTCTTGTAGGATTTGTTTCACTTACGGGTTTACCACAAATTTCGCATTCCATATTAATCAGTTTTTTAATGTTAATTATGTAATTTTTTATATTATTTTCATTAATAAATTTTGTTTTTATACATGAAATATTTTGTTTGATAACATTAAAATAAATAACTTTAAATATTTATAATTACTAAATGTTATTAAAAGTAACTTAGTTGTAGAAATTTACATGGAGATGATTCACATGAATGATTTTGATGATTTGGAAAATTCTTCAAAAGAGGAATTGATTGAAAAAGTTGAATATTTACAAGATGAAATAGATTCTATTCGTGAAGAAAAATCCAAAGCTAAAAGTAATTTGATGTGGAAAGTTAGGAAATTAGAAAAAGATAAAGTTCTAATTGAGAATGAAAAGATTAGATTAGAAAGAGAAGCTAAATCCTTACGTTCCGAAGTAGAAAGATTTAGATCTCCACCTTTAGTTTTAGCTACTATTACTGAAGTTTTAGATGAAAATAGGATGACAGTTAAAAGTAGTACTGGTCCTAGTTTTCTTGTTAATTACTCAAAATTCTTAGATGAAAAATTATTAGTTCCAGGCTCAAGAGTTGCTCTAAACCAACAAACTTTTGGTATTGTTGAAGTATTGCCATCAGAAAAAGACGCAAATGTTTCTGGTATGGAAATCGAAGCTAAACCTGATGTAACTTATGAAAAAATTGGAGGTTTGTATGAACAAATAATTGAAGTTAAAGAAACTGTTGAATTGCCTTTGAAAGAGCCGGAATTGTTTGAAAAAATTGGTATAGATCCTCCAAAAGGAATCCTTTTATACGGTCCTCCAGGAACAGGTAAAACATTACTAGCAAAAGCTGTAGCTAATGAAACCAATGCTACATTTATTAAAATCGTAGCATCAGAGTTTGTTAAAAAATACATTGGTGAAGGTGCAAGGCTTGTACGTGAAGTATTTGAATTGGCTAAAGAAAAAGCTCCTGCAATTATTTTCATTGATGAACTTGATGCAGTTGCAGCTAAAAGACTTAAAAGTTCCACCAGTGGGGACAGAGAAGTTCAAAGGACTTTAATGCAATTACTTGCTGAATTAGATGGTTTCGAATCAAGAGGGGACATAGGTATTATTGGTGCAACCAACAGGCCAGATATTTTAGACCCTGCACTTTTAAGACCTGGCCGTTTTGACAGATTCATTGAAGTTCCACTTCCAAATGAAGAGGGAAGAAAAGAAATTCTTAAAATTCATACTAAAAGAATGGCATTGGATGAAGAAGCAGATATTGATCTTTTAAGTGATTTAACTGATGGATTGTCTGGTGCGGATTTAAAAGCAGTTTGTACTGAAGCAGGTATGTTTGCTATTCGTGAAAAACGTGATAGGGTAACTGTAGCTGACTTCATGGATGCTGTTGACAAAGTTGTAGACTCTGAACATGATGAAGAGTTTAAAAAAGAAGCCGGCGTAATGTTCGGTTAAGTTCATTCATAAAATAAGCCAATGATGAACCCTATGAGCTCTGATTAGTGATGAATGATGGGCGAGCTGAGGCTTATTTTTTTATCTATTTTTTGTAAAACTTTATTTATAAGTAAAATCTAATATTGGTATTATGTTTGGAAAAAATGATAATCAATCTAATGAAAGAATCATTTATGAGGCTAAACCTAATTTAATTTTAAGTTGTAAGAAAGCTATTTTAGGTTTTATCTTATTAATTATTGCATTATCTGTATCTGGACCAATTATTCAATATATTGGCCATATGCAAGTTTATTTGATATCTTATATTAAATTGCCTTTAACTAGATATGCTGCTGTTGCAGTTTTCGTAATTATTCTTATAATTATTTTATATATTATCTGGCAAATTATGGGATGGTATTCAAAGGAATACATATTGACAGAGTCTAAAATCGTTGTTAAGTCAGGTATTGTTCTTACTCGTAAAAATTCCATGCCTTATTCAACAATCCAAGATATTAACACTTCTCAAAGCATCTTTGCACGGTTGTTTAATGTTGGATCAATCAGTGCTTACAGTGCTTATGATAATAATCAGGTGGCTCTTGAATACATTTCCAATCCATCTAAAGTGGAAGAGATAATTTTTTCCAACATGAATAGAAACAGAGGTTATTATCAACAACCTCCTCAAAATCTAAATGCTAATTATCAGCAGGATTATTATCAGCCTCCGAATCAGAATGGTAATTATCAGCAGGATTATTATCAGCCTCCGAATCAGAATGGTAATTATCAGCAAGATTATTATCAACAACCTCCTCAAAATCTAAATGCTAATTATCAGCAAGATTATTATCAGTCTCCTCAACAGGATTACTATCCTGAAGATGACAATTATGCTGATGATGATGATGTTGTTGTTATCACTCCAATAAGACAAGAAGAGCAATATCAGCGCAGACAATATGATTATTATCCTGAAAATTTGAATTATAACAATGCTCAACAACCAAAATATGAATATGAACCGTATAATGAAAATTTGGAAAATAATATTGACCGTGCAATGAATATGGAATATGAATCATATGGCGATTCACCAGACTCATATAATGATACTTCCAATTATAATGAAGCAAGGCCTGATTATTCTAATAGTGATGATTATTATTATCATGAAAATGAAAACAAATTTTCATATGATGAAGATGTCAAAAAGGATTCCAATTCTCAAAAGAATGATGTGGATGAATCTAGTGAAAGTGTCATAAAAAGACATTTTGATAAGTTTAAGAAATAATTTTTTTTTTATTTGGGGTGGGAAATAATGGAATTATTATGTATACAGTCTCAGGAGCATCCTAAATTACCACAAGGAGAACTTAAAGCAGTAATTGAATGTGAAGAAATGGATACTTCTTTTGATGTAATAACTGAAGGGTTGGTAATTTTAAAAGATATTTCCACTGAAAATATTGATGAATATTATCAGATATTAACAAGGCGTCTGGGATATACTCATGAGGTTCATCAAGTAATAAAAACATCTGATGTTTCAAATTTCAATGAGGATATTCTCTCCATTGATTGGCAGGATTATATAGACGAGAACTTTGCTGTAAGGGTAAAAAGATTCAATTCACAAATTGATACTGTTGCTTATGAAAGAAAAGCAGGGGCATTGATTTTGGAAAAATGTGAAAACATTAAAGTAAAATTAAAAAATCCCAAATCATTAGTTAGATTAGTTGCATTTGAAGATACAATTTATATTGCAATTGAAAGGTATCATTTGGACAAAAAACATTTTGAAGATATTAAACCTCATAAAAGACCATTTTTCTATCCAGGTTCAATGAGTCCTAAATTAGCTAGATGTATGGTAAACCTATCTAGGGTTAAGGCAGGTCAATTGTTATTGGATCCATTCTGTGGAACTGGCGGAATATTAATAGAGGCTGGTCTGATAGGATGTAAAGTTGTTGGGTCTGATGTCAATTGGAAAATGAAAAATGGAACAGCTATTAATTTAGAACATTGCGGAATAACTGATTACAGGACATTCCATTTAGATGTCCGTGAACTTAAAATGTATGAAAAGGTTGCGGGTGTAGTTACAGATCCGCCATATGGAATATCAACATCAACTGGTGACATTGATGGTGACGATATTTTCAAGGAATTTTTCCATTCCATTTATGATAATATGGCTGATGATGCATATCTTTGTATGGCAAGTCCTCATTATGTTGATTTAAATCCAATGATTGATGAAGTGGGTTTTGAACTGGTTGAACAGTATGCTATCAAAATGCATAGAAGTTTGACAAGAATCATCTCTGTTATAAAGAAGGCAGAAAAAAATAGTTAACTTTATATACTAGTTATTTTTATTTCATTATTTTTTTATATAATCTTTTTAAAATTTAGTTTTTTTCAAAAAAAACTTTTTTTTCATTAATATTTTTTTATATTTTCCAAAAAATCGATTTTTATCAAAACTTATAAAATTTTTTTCATATTTCTATTTAT
>NZ_JAZTXC010000060.1:0-15555 GCF_045636185.1 Methanobrevibacter sp.
GCTACCGGTTTTCTTACTACTGTATTTACTTGTAATCCAGTAATTGGTATGGCCGTAGGTGCGTCTATTGGTGCTTGTTTTGGTCTTTTTGCTGCTGCTGAAACTATTGAATCCAGTTATGATGTTAATTTCAATAGATTGAGTTGTACTATAAGTTTTGTTTCAGTAGGAATAATAACTGGTGCATTAGGAGGATATGTTGGAAATTATGCAATTTCTCAAGAGGACTGGCTAATGGGAACTTTTGAAGAATCTTTTTCCGATAATTCAGTAAAAACAGTAAGTATGGATGGGATATAGTTAGTTAAATGGGGGATTATTATCACCCCCTTTTTTTATTTTTAATCCACATTTAGTTTTCATAAAGCATAAAATAAGCAAAAATAAAATTAAAAAAATAGTGACATCTTGCCACATCATCAAACATTAAAAAAAATAAGAGAATAGATAAAAAATATTTATCTATGTTGTTTTTTCTCTAATTTGAAAGGAGGTGTCCTTTCAATAGTTTCATATGAATCCTGTTCTTCCTGAAGTTCATTGAAAAATGCATTGATTTCTTCCAATCTTTTGATTTTATCGTTTTTGCGAATCAATTCATTTTGAAGGTTAATGAATTCTTCACGAGAAACAGTCTGCTCTTTGAGATATTTAAGTTCATTGTCTTTAGCAATAATCTCATTTTGAAGTTCATTTTGCAAATTGACATAATCTGATTTAGGAACACTTTGTTCTTTAAGATATTTCAATTCACTGTCACGGACAGAAATTTCACTTTCCAAATATTTCTGAAGACTTTCATATTCTTCACGAGGGATAGAGTTTTCTTTAAGTGCATTAATTTCTGTATCCATTGTTGCAACTTCATTTTCTAATAACTGTTTAAGATTCAAGTAATCTTGTTTAGGGATAGATCCTTCTTTCAATAAGGTAATTTCATTGTCCATAGCTGCAATTTCGTTTTCAAATTGTGCCTGTAAATTATCATAATCTTTTATAGGGATAGTTTGTTCTCTCAACAATGCCAATTGATTATCGATTGCAGTAATTTCATTATCTTTTTGCTGGAGTTCTCTGTTTTTAAATTCAATCTGCTTTTCAAGCTCCATTATTTCCTGCTGAGCGCCAGCATCATTTTCCAATTTGATAACTTGAATTTTGTATTCATCGATAGTTCTTGAAAGATTATTGATTTGCGCATCTTTTTCAGCAATACTTTTATAGGATTCGTTTAACCTTTCATTAACTTCAGAGAGTTCATTCTTCTTATAATCTTTTAATTGTTCTGCAAAATACGTTTTAATTTCATCCAAAGAATTGTTGACATAATCAAGTTCATAAATCCTATCTTCTTGATTTTTAATTAATAAATCCTTTTCATCAAGCTGACCTTTGAGCTGGTTTACTTCTTCTTCTGCTTTAAATTTAATAACTGAAACTTCTTTTTCTTTGTCAACAATATCTTGTTCGAGCTCTCGAATTCGTGAAGCGGAGTTATCATTGGCCCTTTCCACTTCTAATTGTGTTAAATCGAATTTAAGTTTATTAAGCTCTAATAAACAAGATCTGACTAAAGACTGTAAAGTCTCTTTCTCAGCATCTATTCCATTTACCATTTCTATCCCTTAACTTAAAATTTATCTCAATATTGAAATTTGCATATGTTTAATTTTTAGAATTAAAAATTATGATATGCACTATAATATATTTATCTAATATTTAATATTGATGTCATACTATTTAAATTAAACCCTTAAATTAATCAAAAATAGAAACTAAAAAGATATAGAAACCAATTAAAAAATATAGAAAAAAATAGAAAAAATAAAAAAAATAAATGAGTTAAATTAAAGTATTTTATCATTAATTAACTCAGCATTCAATACTGATGCACCAGCAGCACCACGAATTGTATTATGTCCAACAAGAATATATTTTAAACTATTATCAAAAGCTTGGTCTTTTCTCAATCTACCTACGCTAACAGACATACCATTACCTGCATTTCTATCCATTCTAGGCTGAGGCCTGTCTATTTCTTCTTTGATAATAACTGGATTTTCCGGTGCTGAGAATAAATTTAATTCTTGAGGAAGAGCTTTGAAGTTTGCCATTTTTTCTTTCACATCAGCAATGTCAAAGTCATCATCAAACTCAATAAATACTGCCTCAGTATGACCATCAATAACAGGAACCCTATGACATGAAGCACTTAATTTGAAATCAGCATCATTAACTTTTTCACCATCAAAAGTCCCCAATAAGTGTAAGGTTTCTGATTCCATCTTTTCCTCTTCACTTCCAATATATGGAACAAGATTATCAACAATAGCCATTGATGGAACACCATTATAACCTGCACCAGATACTGCCTGCATGGTTGATACCCTAATTGAGTTAATGTTAAAATTATCAACTATAGGTTTTAATGACAATGTTAAAGCAATAGTGGAACAGTTAGGATTAGTTACAATAAAACCGTCCCAGTTATTTTCCTTTTGCTGAGCATCAATCATGTCCAAGTACTCAGGGTTTACTTCAGGAATCACTAAAGGAATATTTTTCTTCATCCTGTGAGCACTTGCATTACTTGCAACAACATAATCCTTTGCAAAATCCTTTTCGACTTTTGCTGCAAATTCTGTAGGAAGTGATGAAAATACAATATCCACATCATTATCCATTTCTTCAGGATTTGTTTCACATACAATTATGTCCTTTACGGACTCAGGCATAGCATCATCAAGATACCAAGTGGTAGCATCCTCATATCTTTTTCCTGCAGAACGTGAAGAAGCTGCAAGAGCAGTAAGTTCGAAATCAGGATGATTATCCAATAATTGGATAAATCTTTGACCAACCATTCCTGTAGCACCAAGTACACCAACTTTTACCATAAAAAACACCTATTCTAATCCTAAAACATCATTCATACTACTGACAACACCTTTTTCAGCAGTAGGAGCATATCTTATCGCTCTAATTACACCAGCTATGAAAACTTCCCTAGTATGTGCCTGATGTTTAACTTCCAATCTTTCACCGTCACCAACGAACATTACGGTATGGTCACCGACAATGTCTCCGCCACGTACTGCATGGATACCAATCTCTTCAGGAGTTCTTTTTCCAACCAGTCCGTGTCTTCCGTAAATACCCACTTCTTCAGGATCACGTTCAAGTGCATCTGCAATTACTTCAAAAGCAGTCACTGCGGTTCCTGATGGAGCATCCTTTTTCTGATTGTGGTGTGCTTCAATAATTTCAATGTCAAAATCATATAATAATGGAGCTAATTTCTTTAAAGTATTAAAAAATACATTTACTCCAATAGCCATATTTGATGAGATTACTGCACCCACATTATTGTCTTCAACATTTTTAATGTTTGATGCCATTTGTTCTTCTGAAAAACCTGTTGTTCCAACAACTATATTAACGCCACATGCAGTAGCGGTCTTGATTGTTTCAACAGCAGCATGTGCAATGGTAAAGTCAACCAATACATCAGGATTGGTTTCTTTTAAAGTTTCTTCTAATTTTTCTGCACCAACAATTTTAACGCCTAAATCCCCAACACCTGCTTTGACACCAGCATCCTGTCCTGCTAAAGGAGTGTTAGGAATTTCAATAGCTGCAACAACTTCCATATCATCTTGTTCAGTTACTTTTTTAATAATACCCGAGCCCATTCTTCCGGCGGCTCCGGTTACTGCTACTCTAATCATTTAAACACCTTAAATTAATTCTGCATTTTTTAAAGCTTTTTTAAGAACTTCAAGGTTTTCTTCTTTCATTGGAGCTAAAGGTGCTCTTAACGGTCCGGATGGAAGACCCATAAGTCCCATTGCAGTTTTTACTGGAACAGGATTACTTTCAATAAATAAAGCCCTTATTAATTCCAACATAGCATTGTGAAGTTCAAAAGCACGGTCGTAGTCATCGTTTAAAATACTGTCAACCATTAAAACCATTCTTTTTGCATCGATATTAGCGGATGCGGAGATTACACCAGTAGCTCCAACAGCCATAATTGGTAAAGTCAATGAATCTTCACCAGACAATATGTTAAAATCATCTTCAAGACCTTCAGCCAAAAGAGCATTGTAGATATCAGAAACTTTATCAACACTTCCGCTTGCCTCTTTAACCGCATCAATATTGTCAATTTTTGCTATTTCAACAATGGTTTCAACATCCATGTTTATTCCGGTACGGGATGGGACATTATAAGCAATAACAGGAATGTCACAGCTTTCCCCAATAGTACGATAATGATTTACAAGTGCATGCTGTTGAGGTTTATTGTAATAAGGAGTGATGACCAATGCTGCATCAGCACCAGCATCTTGAGCAAATTTAGTTAAATCCACAGCCTCACTAGTTGAATTACTACCTGTACCTGCAATAGTTTCAACCCTTCCGTCAACTTCATCAACCAACATTTCTATAATTTCTCTATGTTCATCATGATTTATTGTAGCGGATTCACCAGTAGTTCCGGCACCAACCAATCCGTTTACGCCTTTTTCAATCAAATAATTGATATTTGATCTGAAACCTTCTTCATCAATATTTCCTTTTTTATCAAAAGGAGTGACCATTGCAACATAAGTTCCTTCAAAATTCATTCTAAAACCTCTTTAAGTAATTTAAATGCTTTATCACCATCTACTAAATCAACATAAACAACGATAGCTGTCTGAGATGAGGATATTTCTATTATATTAATATGATTTTTTCTTAGCGGTTCTGTAATTTTTGAAATTATTCCAGGAGTTTCTTCAGCAAAATCCGGACTGACAATAGTAATCATTGCTGTATCCTCAGCCAAAGATAATGAACTGAAAATATCATCTTCAATAACTAAACTATGTAATAAACGATAAGCTTTTTGTGAGTCTTCTTTTTCAACAAATACTGTCATTGAATTTTGTCCAGCAGAAATGCCAAATATATTGATATTATTGCTTGCAAGACAACTCGTTAATTTAGCCAACAGTCCTGTTTTTTTAAGCATGCCGTCCCCAACCAAAGCAATAACAGAAATAGGATTTTTATAAAGTGATACGGATTTCATCATATCGCCTTCAAAAGGACCAGTAATACGGGTTCCTTTTACTGACAAATCACCGTAAGCAAAATTGATAATTTTTGCATTGATTAATGGATCTTTATATCTTAATGCATGAGGATGCAAGACCTGGGCGCCATGAGTTGCCAAATCCCTCATCTCCTCAACAGTTATTTCATCCAATAATTCCGCTTCTTCAATTTTATTAGGGTCTGTAGACATTACACCTTCAACATCAGTTACTATGACTACTTCATTAGCATCAAGACAATGTCCAATCAGAAATGCTGAAATATCACTTCCTCCCCTTCCGAGAGTTGTGATTTCCCCACTCGGACCTTTTCCTAAAAATCCGCAAATTACAGGAATAATGCCCTGATTGAGAAGATCTTTTATTCCTTTGAATTTTTCAGCAGTTGATGCAAAATCAATTTTTGCTTCCAATGCATTTGAATTAGTCATAATTGGCCATAAATCATTATAAGGATCAATAAACTGTGATTTAACACCTAAGGATTCAACAGTTGCAGAGAATAATCGGACACTGGTTAATTCACCCATAGCCATAATATTTGCCTTCTGATTCTCAGTTAAGCTTCCACCAATTGCCTCATCAGATAATCCAATAAGTTCATCAGTAGTCTTGTTAACTGCAGAAACTACAACTACAATCTGTTTACCTTTCATATATTCATTTACTACGGACTGCGCCGCTTTTTTAATCCGGGAGCCATCACCTACCGATGTACCTCCGAATTTTGCTACTATTAAATCCATCTAATTCACACCTATTTCTAAAAACTATTTAATAGTTCTTTTAAAAATTTTTGATTAAATAAAAATACGATATATATATTTATTAAAAGATATTAATAAACTTTTAAAAAAAATTTCTATAAAAATTATATAATCATTCAAAAAAAGTATAATAAAAAGAATAAAAAATGAAAATTTATTCTTGAGTTTGTTCTAATTTAACAAGTCTTGTAACATATCCTGCAATTTTATTTCTTAAATGTTTAGTACTTACGGTAGAATATTCAGATACTAATTTTTTGTTTTCTTCAAAATCAGTAGTGAAAACACCTTTGTGAGTGTCTATAAGTTCTCTTGCTAAACGTTTAACAAATGAAGTTCTAATATTACCCATCAACATTCCTCCTCAATATTTCTTTCTGCTCATTTTTACTTAATATAGTTAGCATGTCAACGATCTGATTTATTATTTCAATATCAATATCGTTTTCATCAGATAACTTCTCAATTTTTGCATGTATTGCATCTTCCCTACTTTTATCATAAATTGGTAAACCCAAATATTCCTTTGCAAGAGCAATATCCTTTGCAAGTGAAGTTCTCTGGCAAATTAAATCAAATAACTCATTATCAATCTCATCAATGCGATTTCTAGATTCCTTTAAAAGATTTTCAGCATCTTCTTTATTATTAAAAGATATTACCTCATTTTCATCACTCAAAAAATCACCAAAATTTGATAATAATGATAATAATATAATTTATAATAATCCTAGTATATAAACTATGCCATAAATTAACCCATTATGGATATTTTAAAAAAAAATTTAAAAAATTAAATTATAAAAATACGCAGCCTTCATTATCGACATTGGTTTCAATGACACGGCCTTCAAGAGAACTCCAGGCATTTTTAATATCATCAATGACGTTATCTTCACAAACTGCTACAAATGAAGAGCCTGTTCCTGAAAGACCGGAAGCGATAGCTCCTGCCTGAATTGCATCAATTGCTATAGCTGAATCAAAACCCAATGCAGATGCATAAATCAGACCATTTAAGTTAAGGGCTTTAAAATAATCCTTATTCCTTGCAAAATCAAATGCCGTTTCTACAAGCGGCGCCATTACTTTCATACGGTTAACATCACTATCACCCGATTTTGCATGGAAATTTGGCATGTAAACCAATATCTTATAATCATCCATTTTTTCCTTAATTAAAAATTCACGATTCCTATTATCAGTAACGACAACACCTCCAAAATAAGATGCTGTTGCATCATCAAAAGAACCTGTTATGGTAACACCCGCTTCAATAGATGCATCAATAGCTAAATTAATAATATCCAGATCAGATAATGGAGCCAAATCAAATTCTTCACTGATTATCTTAGAAGAAATGGCTACGATTGCATTGGAAGATGCGCTGCTGCTTGAAAGGCCTGAAGCCATAGGCAATGTTGAATGGGTTTTAATTTCAAGACCGAAATCCTCCTTATCAATAAAATACTTATCAAAGACCTTATTAACACATAAGTCCATTAACTCTGTGCTTGCTCCAACATCATTGGAACATTTAATTCCTGAATCAATACTTTTGGCTTCGCATTCAATATTGAGGCCAATTCCAAAAGCGGATCCAAAACCTGTTGCTATTGCATTAATTATCGTTGCGGAACCTGGACATTTAACTTTTTTAATCATTATTTCATCTCATCATATGGAATTTCAACTTTACTAAAATCTATAGCTCTTTTTCTTGCGTTTGAAGCTAAAACATTTCTAAATTCATCGTCTCCAACCATTTTATCAACAGCACTTCTCAAACTTGAAGCATCATAGGGATTTATTAATAATCCTACCTCATCAGTAATGATTTCAGATATTCCACCGACATTACTTCCAATGACAGCTTTTTCACAGGCCAATGCTTCAATTAAAACCAAACCGAAACTTTCTGAAAATGAAGGTAAAACCAGTACGTCACAACCAGGAATTATGTTCTCCACATCATCTCTAGACCCTAAAAATCTTACATCTGGAATGTTGTCCTTTTTGACCTTATTTTCAAGGTCTTTTTTAAGCGGACCATCACCGACAATAACGAGTTCATAATCAACAGTGGCCAGTTTTTTAGCTTCCAAAAGTAAATTAACATTTTTACGTTTAATGAGATTGCCTACAAATAAAACAATCGGTTTTCCATGACTTTCAAGCAGATTTTCATTATCCTTAGAAAACTTATTGATATCGACGGAATTCCAGTATAATCTTGTTTTGGCATCAATCCCTTCAACATCAGTAGCCAATATCTCACTTTTTAAAGCATTGCTTACTGCAAAGACAACATCTGCTTTTTTCAATACTTTTTTAATGAAAGGTCTCATGAAGGATTGTTTTTTATACATTTCAAACATGTCAGAACCGTGAGCCGTCACATATGTCTTTATATTATGTTTTGAGCCCACATCACAGGCGGCCGCACCGGCAGGGAATAAGTAATGACCATGAATTATATCAATGTCAACCTCTTCCAATAACTGGTTTAAAGCTTTTTTTGCATTTCTTTCAAACATCAAACCTCTAATTCCAGGTATATTGATACCGCTAGTTCCTATGACATGAATTCCATCAATATCCTTTAAATCCGGATGGGAGTATGTTATTACATAAACTTCATGACCTAATCTTACAAGTTCCTTCGATAACGTATGAATATGAACACCAACACCACCATAATGGGGTGGAAATTGACCAACCATTGCTATTTTCATATAAATCTTTCCATATTGTCATTTAAAAAATTGCCTTCCATGTCAACCAAGATTACATCGAGATTAAGTTCAAAACGCTGCATGCATCTTTGCTTGATGGCAGATGCTATGCTGTTAACAACTTCTGTCTGAATATCTATTTCATTTAAAATATCAAGCATATCATCGGTTGTAGCAGATTCATATAATCTTTCCAGCACTTCCCTTTCGGCTCCACAGATAGCTGCATGAGTAATCATTATTTCCCGCCTTCCATCGGCAACAGCATGCTTTGTATTGAATATTCCACCAGCTATTTTAATCAATTTTCCAATATGTCCGAAAAAGGTAAATTCATCTATTCCCCGTTTTTTAGCTTCCTCAAACATGAATCCAACATAATTGCCCGTTTGAATAATCTGTTCTTTTGTAACATTCAATCTTTTTAAGGCCAATTTTTCACCAATGTTTCCAGGAACAAAAACCAGATCATTTAAATCAGAAGCAATTGCAACATCAATTTGAGTGACAATGGAGTTCTTATAAGCCTCACTAGACATTGACCGGGCAATTCCTGTTGTTCCCAGTATAGAAATTCCATCAACAATACCCAATTTTGGATTCATTGTCCTTTTAGCAATTTCACGCCCCTCAGGTATGGAAATAGTAACTTTTACTGATTTGCCTTCAGGAACCTTATCTTCCAAGTTCTTTTTAATCATTTTACGGGGAACAGGATTTATTGCATACTCACCGACAGGAATCTGAAGACCGGGTTTTGTTATAACACCAACACCTTCCCCACCAGTAATAATAACTTTTTCGCTAGAAAAATCAATTAA
The DNA here is from genome assembly GCF_045636185.1 of Methanobrevibacter sp. GTDB lineage: Archaea > Methanobacteriota > Methanobacteria > Methanobacteriales > Methanobacteriaceae > Methanocatella. The sequence goes on from NZ_JAZTXC010000060.1 coordinate 9,429, forward strand.
TTCAACATGGGCAACAATATCTAAATTAACTGTGACATCAGGATCATTATATGGATTTTTATGAGCTACAGCACAAGCAGAATTGGCAGATAACTTACGACAATCATCAATTAGAATATCTAAAGTTTTTTTGGGAGTTTCAACATTGACACAAACAATATCCTGTGAGTCCAAAATAGCATCGAATGCTGCAAGAGAACAAGCTGTAGCTACAGTACCTGTAGTAACACCCATATAATTTTCATCAGTCATTTTTATAATAAAAAAAGAGAGAATCTATAAATAAGATTCTAATTTTGTAATTAAATCACTATCACTAGGCGCACCAATAAATTCAACATTACCGTCAATAACAACAGTAGGTACAGCCATTATTTGGTATTGTCTAGCCCTATCAATATTTGCAGGATCATTTGCATTTACGATTTCAACATCGATTTGGTCACCTAATTTTGCTTTAGCGCTTTCAGCAGCACTTACTGCAGCAGGGCAGTGGGGACATGAATCAGTTTTAAATACTTCAACTTTAATTACCATAATCATAACACCTAAAAATATTGTATTTTGTAACTATTATATTAATTATAGTATATAATTGTTAAGGTTACTATTCAAATGCTCTCTACAAATATATTAATATAAAAAAAATCAATATTTAATTGATTAAAATGGAAAATTTACCGAAAGATATTAAAGAAATAATTAACACTGCATACCCATATATTAAAGAGTTTAATCCAGCGCAAAAAGCAGTGATTGAATCAGGATATTTAGATGACAAATCAAATTACATTATCTGCATTCCAACAGCAAGTGGTAAGACTGTTTTGGGAGTGTTGCCCGCACTCAAAACTATTTTAAATAAAGGAAAAGCCGTTTATGCAGCACCTTTATTATCAATTCAAAATGAAAAAGTGCAGGAATTTAAAGCATTTGAAGAGCATGGAATTAGTGTCGGCAAACATCCGTCAAGTGCAGATTTGTCTGTGATGGTTTTTGAATCATTTGATGCCCTTACACGTTTTTCATGGGATGCTCTTAGAGATGTTGATACATTGATTATAGATGAATTCCACATGATTGGAGAATATACCAGAGGGCCGACACTGGAAGCGGCCATTACCAGAGCTAAAATTATTAATCCGTCAATGAGAATAATAGCCCTGTCCGCTACGCTTCGAAACATTGAAGAGATAGAAGGTTGGCTTGAAGGGAAATGCATAGAACACGATTACAGACCAGTACCGTTGAACAAAGAAGTTTTGGACGGAGAAATGTTCAATACGAAAAACAAAAATGACATAATTGTTAAAATCGTTGAAAAGGCAATGCAGGATAATTCCCAAGCATTGTCCTTTGTATCTACAAGACGATTTACGGAAAGCTTAGCCACATATGTCGCTAAAAAAATCAACAAAAAACTGTCTAAACAACAAAAATCAGACTTTAAAGAAGTTGCAAATAAATTGCTTGAAGTTCCTAAAAATAAGGGATCACTTCCAACAACAACATGTGTGAAATTAGCTGAGGCTGCCGAAAAAGGAGTTGCATTCCACCATGCAGGACTTTTCAATGAACAAAAGGAAATTATTGAAGAAGAATTCAGAAAAGGAAATATCTTAATGATCAGCGCAACACCAAGTTTAATGTATGGTGTTAATTTGCCTTCAAAATCCGTTGCAATAAGGGATACCACACGCTGGACAAGCAACGGACCACAGCCAATCCCAGTATTTGATTATGAGCAAATGTCTGGCCGTGCAGGAAGACCGCAATACGATGATGTGGGATATTCATATCTTATTGCAAAAACTGCTGACGAAGCAATTAACCTGCAAGATTATTATATTAACGGAGAGATTGAACTGACAAACTCCAAACTAATTGATAACAAAGATGCAATCCATAAACAAATTATAGCACAAATTGCATCAACATTATCAAAGGATTTGGATGAATTGGTTGATTTCTTTGAAAAAACATTATATGGATATCAGATGAGCAATAATCCTTCCATGTCCCTCTTTGCATCAGATAGTCTGAAATGGGAACTTGAAAACGCTTTACAATTTCTGCTTCAAAATGGAATTATTAGGGCAACACCGGAAGGACTTAAAACAACTGATTTTGGAAATTTGATAGCTAAATCAAATTATACTGTAGAAACGGCCGTTAAAATTAAGGAATATATTTCAACAACAGATACATTCAATATTCCCGAATTCATTTATGCCCTTGCAGAAACACCTGACCTGCCATTAATTACATTCAAAGGAAAGAAAAACAAAGATCCTGTTCGTGAAAAGATGTCTGAAGCCGGGCTTTTTGCTGTTGACATTGGAAATCCTGAAGCGACTACCGTATCATTAATTGAATGGATTAATGAACGTAATGAATTTGAAATAGAAAATAAATATGGCGTCTATTCTGCATCGACAAGAAGAACAGCATATGAAGCATCAAGACTTATACGCTTTGCTAAAAATACGTCAGAAGTATTGGGAGATTATTCCAAATTAAAAGATTATGATTACTTATCTGCAAGACTTTATTACGGCGTGAAAGAAGACATAATTCCTCTCGTCGTTGGCGTTAAACGTCTTGGAAGAAAAAGGGCAAGAAATATAGCTGACGTCTTTGGCCTTGATTTAAAATCAGTAAGCGAGAAAGAACTGCAAAAAATCGATGGTATTGGTGAAACATTATCTAAAAAAATAAAACAATTTGCAGATAGTTATTAGGTAGGAGGATTAACCTCCACCTTCTGCAACACTAGAATCCATTTGCATGTTTTCTAATTTATCAGATTTTTCTTTAAATTCTTCAACATCAAATTCACGACCTGATGGTGTGAACTTGACTTTAATATCTTTTTCATCGAGAATTTCGACCAACTTAGCTTTATACCATAAATCGGTTTTATCGATTAAAACCCAGTCAGTTTCATCTTCGGTTTTAATCTCAATAACTTGACCTATAGTTCCGGTATCTACATAACGGACGAAATCTTCGATTGAAATTTCTTTATCACGAGCATCGAGTGCCATGATATTCCTCTTAATTTATTCTTCTTCTACTTCAACAGTAACTTTTTCAGGTTCTTCATCTTCTTCTTCGACTTCTTCTTCTTTAACAATTTCAGTGTCTAAAAGGATGTAGTCACCAATAGTATCTATGTTTTCAAATTCCACTTCAATTGCATCGTTGGAAAAAAGACCTTTATTCAATGAAATGATAAGGGATGTAACATCACCGGTTTCAGTGTCAATGTCAATATCTTCAACTTTACCAACAGCTTTTACATTTTTGTCTAATACAGTAATACCAAAAAATTGTTTTGCGTGCATTTTATCTCCTCAATGTGATTATTTTAATATACTATTAAAACATACGAATATATAAAATTAACTATCATATAATAATATAGGTGAATATTAATGAAAGAGGCATGTCGAACTATAATTGATGATATTATTGAAGGCAAAATATCCACTCGGCGTGATTTGGAAGTTCGCAAAAGACAGCTTTGTCGTGACTTGAAATTATCTCGATTTATGAGCAATGCAGACATTCTTGAATATGCAACTGCAGAAGAAAAAGAACTTGTTTCAGACACGTTGAAGAAAAAGCCAACCAGAACAAAATCCGGCGTAGCTATTGTAGCCGTAATGTGTCATCCACACAAATGCCCTCACGGAAGATGCCTATACTGTCCTGAAAGTGATATAGCGCCTCCAAGCTATACTGGTGAAGAACCAGCAGCTTTAAGAGGTCGGATGTTTGAATATCATCCGTATGTCCAGTGTTTTAACAGACTATCACAGCTTAAAAAGATAGGTCATCCAATAGACAAAGTCGAATTGATTATAATGGGAGGAACATTTCCTTCAAGAGATTTATGTTATCAGGAATGGTTTGTATCACAATGCCTTAAAGCAATGACTGATTTCGGACTGATTTTGGAAAATAATGCTGAATTTGAAATAGACAAGCCATTAATCAGAGAACTTGAAAAAGATGTTGTAAAAACATATCCTCCTAGCGATTATGTTTTAATAGACGATATTCAACTTGCCAATGAAAATTCCAAAGTCAGATGTGTTGGAATGACATTTGAAACGCGGCCAGATTACTGTAAAAAAGAGCATATTAACAGAATGCTTAATTTTGGAGTTACAAGAGTCGAATTAGGTGTTCAGACATTATCCGACGAATTGTATGCCAAAGTAAAAAGAGGACATGAAATTGCTGATGTAATCGAATCAAACCAGCTTTTAAGAGATTCAGCAATTAAAGTGGCCATGCACATGATGCCCGGATTGTTTGTGGATCAAAAAGAAGACCTGAAAATGTTTAAGCAATTATTTAGCGATGACAATTTCAAGCCAGATATGCTTAAAATCTACCCTTGCCTTGTTACAGAAGGCAGCGAATTATATGACATGTGGAAAGAAGGCATATACAGTCCATACACCGATGAAGAAGCTGTCGATTTAATTGTAGAAATCAAAAAGATACTTCCAAAATGGGTTAGAACAATGAGAATTCAAAGGGACATACCTTCCACATTAATTGAAGCCGGCGTTCAAAAGTCAAATCTTGGAGAACTCGTCTATAATAAGCTGGATGAAAATCACATTGATTGCCAATGCATCAGATGCCGTGAAATTGGACACAAGAAAACAAAGGAAAATTATACTTTAGATGATTTTAAACTGTTCAAGGAATCATATGTTGCATGCGGCGGTGAAGAAACATTCATTTCAATTGAAGATAAAAATGAAGAAAGCATTGCAGGATTTTTACGTTTTAGAATACCTTCCGAAAATACATTCAGACCGGAAATTACAGATAAGACCGCACTTATACGCGAACTTCACGTTTATGGAAACATGATTCAGATAGGCAATAAGAATCCTTCAATCGGACAGCATACAGGATTTGGTGAAAAATTACTTATGGAAGCTGAAAATTTAGCGATTGATAATGGAAAAGAAGAGATAGCAATTATAAGCGGCATTGGAACTAGAAATTACTATCGCAAATTCGGCTATGAAAGAAAAGGCCCATATATGGCAAAAAAATTAATCTGAAAAATCAAGACAAAAGTTATATATAGTTTCATTCGTATATTAACTAACAATTAAAAAATAATATTAGAGTGGTAATATGTACAGAATAAAAAATTCAAAACACTTAGCTAGTCTTATTAACTACACAAATTTAAATAACATGATTAGTGAAGCTGAAATGACCGAATTCTTAAATCAAGCAAAAGAATTAAATTTTAATTCAGTTACAATTAATCCTACTTATGTTCCATTGGCTAAAGAGATTTTAGCTGACAGCGACATAAAGGTGGGAAGTGTTATTGGATTTCCATTAGGTTTTGAAAATACAGAATCAAAAGTCGCTGAAGCTTTAACATTGGTTGAAAAAGGAGCAGACGAAGTTAATGCAGTGATTAATTTAAATCATGTTGTAAGCGAAAAATATGATTTAATAGAAGAGGAAGCCAGACAGATTAAAGAAGCTCTTGGAGACACAACATTAAAAATGATTATTGAAAGTAAAATTCTTGAAGATGAACAGAAGGCAAATCTTGTAATAAGACTGGAAAATGCCAACGTTGACTACATTAAAACTTCAACAGGATTTTTAACTCCAAATCACATTTATGAAATTGTAAATGACATCAATATAATTCAGAAATATGCTCCTAAAACAAAAATAGAAGTTTATGACGGAATTGACATTTGGAAAATGGCCCATCAGGTGTTGACCGGAGGTGCTGATTTAATTGCATCAAATAACGGTTATCAAATCGTTAGCAAATACAAAGAATTAAGGGAAAACACACAGGTAAAACCAAAATCAATTACATTAAAAAAGAATTAACCTAAAAACCAATCACCATTAACTTTAATTTTTTTTATAAAAAATAATCTTATTTTAAGCTAATTAATTTAAAAAAAAGAAAATTAGTAATGCCATGGGCCGGACTTGAACCAGCGACATCTAGATCTTCAGTCTAGCGTTCTCCCATCTGAACTACCATGGCATATGGACCGAACGAGATTCGAACTCGTGATCTCCTCCACGTCAAAGAGGAATCATACCCCTAGAC
>NZ_JAZTXC010000061.1:0-28952 GCF_045636185.1 Methanobrevibacter sp.
CTATTTATAAACTAAAATTATATAAATATATGAAAAATAAGAAAAAAAATATAAATTCAATAATGATTATAAAAAATTGACAAGTAATAATTAATTTAATATAAAATTAAAAAGAAACATTAAAAATCATGTCATTATCCAATACATTAACAGAATATTTACTTAAAAATGGTGCAACAACAGTAGGTTATGCTGATATTAGCGCCTGTACACCAAAAAAAGGATTAAATAATGGAGTTGTTTTTTATATAACTTATCCGAAAGAAATCATTAAAAATATGCAAAACGCTCCAACTCAAGAGTATGTTAATGAATTGGTAAGCTTAAATACAAGATTAGATGAACTGGGAATGAAATGTGAAAAATTCTTAATTGATAATGGATATGATGCATATGCCCAAACAAAAAAGAGATTGGGTACTGATTTTGGTGAAAATAATAGCTTTGAATTACCTCACAAAACAATAGCTACACGTGCAGGTTTAGGGTGGATTGGTAAATCTGCATTATTCACGACAAACGGATTCGGATCAGCTTTAAGATTATCTTCTGTTCTAACAAATGCGCCACTTGATTTGGGAAAACCCATACTTAAGTCCAAATGTGGAAAATGCACAGAATGTATGGATGCATGCCCTGGCGGTGCAATTAGTGGAAAAGAATGGAATTATAAACTTAAAAGAAATGATTTTTACGATGATAAAAAATGTGAAAAATATGCACTTAAAGTATCATATGAAAACTTAGGAAAAGAAGATACAGTATGTGGTAAATGCATTTATGCTTGTCCACATACACAAAAATTCATTAAAAAATCATAACATGACAGCATACTGAAAAATAGATGAATGGTAATCTAGTTCCATACCTTGAATCTTTTTATCCATATGAACTGTTTCCAATTCATCATTTGAATCCAACATGATAATAAAGCCCATTTTAGTCCAATATTCAATAGCTCCAGGCAAGGTCTTATGAGTATGCAAATAAATTTTTTCATAATCACATCTATTAGCGAAAGTTTCAGCAACACTAAACATTTTTGAAGCAAGACCACAGCGCCTGTATTTTCTATCAACAAATAATCTCCAAATACTTGAAGTGGTGTTTTTTGAGTATATATTTCTAAACTCTGGAAAATCCTTATCATATGCTCTAATACCAATTGTTGCAATAATTTCACAGTTTTCATTATATGCTACAAAAAAATTATTTCTTTCAGGAACAATATAATAAGATTTCATATTCATAATGTCTTGATGCCATTCAGGAACGTAACCGTATCCAAATTCTCTTTTTATTTGGTCAAATAAGAATTTTTGAACATCCTTAATCATATTTGAGTTGTTGATTAGTTTTTTTATAGTAACTTTCATATTGACACCATAAAAGTAATACTTTATATATAATGATTTACTAAAAGAGTAATACTTTTTAGTAAATTTTGAATAACTTTAATATTGATAAGGTACAAAATACTATTTAAAGATTATTATTTGAAAATTTATCAAGTAGGATTACAGTACCTTTTCAAATTTAATATTAACTGGGTGAAAAAAAATGGAAAAGTTATTGGACGTTGAAAATGTATCAATTTCATTTATTCAATATGTACAAGGACTAAATCAACGTGATTTAAAAGTAATTACAGATTTAACATTGGATGTGTCCGAAGGTGAAATTTTAGCTATTTTAGGATCAAGCGGTTCTGGGAAAAGTTTACTTGCTCATGCAATATTCGGAATTTTACCTGAAAATGCAAACTTAAATGGAAAAATAAAATACAAAGGAAAAGAATTATCACAGGAAGACAAAGAAGAGCTTAGAGGAAAAGAAATAACATTGATACCCCAATCAGTGAATTTCTTAGACCCATTAATGAAAATATCTGATCAAGCCATCGGTAAAACTGAAAGTGATGCTGAAAAAAAAGAAAAAAAGGCCAAACAAAGAGAAATATTTGAACATTATAATTTAGGTCCCGAAGTTGATGAAATGTATCCATTCCAATTATCTGGAGGAATGGCAAGACGCGTGCTTGTATCAACAGCCCTATTATCCGATCCAAAATTAGTCGTTGCAGATGAACCTACTCCAGGTTTAGATGAGAAGACAGTTAAAGAAACGTTGAATCACTTCAAACATATGAAAGAGGATGGCGTAGGCGTTTTACTGATTACACACGATATTCATGCCGCACTTGAAATTGCAGACAGAATCGGTATATTTTATTCCGGTTATGTGATAGAAATCGCCGAAAACAAAGATTTCTCAGGAGATGGAGAAAACTTACTCCACCCATATACAAAATCACTCTATAAAGCACTGCCTGCTAACGGATTTGAACTGACAAAAGGCCATCAGCCATTACATGGCGAAATACCTGAAGGCTGTCCTTATTATAATAGATGTGAAATGGCATTTGATAGATGTAAAAATGAAAGACCTAAACTAATAAGTCTTGGAAATAAGAAAATCAGATGTTTCAAATATGAGGAAGGTGCATAAAATGGAACTTAAAGCAACAAATATCTCATTCAAATACCCTTCAGCCAAAGAATACCTGTTAAAAGATATCAATCTAGAATTGGATAACAACAAAATCATGGGTTTAATTGGAGATAGTGGAAGTGGAAAATCAACATTATGTAAAATATTATCCGGTTATGTTACAAACTATGAAGGCAGTGTAACTTTTGATGGGAATCCATTACCTAAAAAAGGATTTAAACCTGTACAATTAATTTATCAGCACCCTGAAAAAGTAATGAACCCAAAATGGAAAATGAACCAGGTATTAAAAGAATCATGGGATGTTGATGATGAAACATTATCCGAATTTGGTATTCAAAAAACATGGCTAACACGTTTTCCACAGGAATTGTCCGGAGGAGAACTTCAAAGATTTTCTGTTTTAAGATCCCTAAATCCGGAAACAAAATTTTTAATAGCTGATGAAATGACAACAATGCTTGATGCAATAACTCAAGTACAAATTTTAGATTCCGTTTTAAAAATAGTTAAGAAGAGAAATATGGGATTCTTACTTGTAAGTCACGATATGGATCTAGTGGATACCATATGTGATGACAGAATTTATTTAAAGGATATTAATGGCGCCTAACCATTAATATTGATTAATTTTTTTATCACATAATCAGCCCAAATCATTGTAATATTATTTGAAACTATTTCACCTAAAACAATACCCATCCATGCTCCCCATACACCATATCCTAAAACAACAGCAAACAAAACCGCAAAAAATATTGTAAACACTGTTTCTCTCAATATTGTTTGAAACATTGCAGTTATTCCTTTTCCAATACCCTGAAAAACATAAGTAGATGCTACTCCAACGGCCATTGTTGGATAATATATCACAATCCAGGAAAGAAAACTGGTTAACTCCGGTGCAATTCTCACGCTGCTGCCGCTGGATGCAAATACTGATGCAATATCTCCCGCAAATACATTGGTTAAAATAGCGACGATAACTGCAATGATTATTGAAATTTTCATTGCATATCTGTGAGCAATTTGAATATTCTTATAATTTCTTGCACCATAATTGGCTGCTATCACACTGATTAATGCAGTTCCAATGGCAAGTAATGGAGTAGTACCAACAATAACAATCCTCCAGCCAGTTGAATAAACAGCAACAGAATCCGTTGAACCGACAAAAGCAAGAAGTGCAGAAAAGACTGCTGCAAAAAATGCATTGTTCAAAAGTTGAATGCTTGCCGGAATACCAACTTTAATTATATCTTTTGAAATATCCTTATTAAAAGTAAAATTAGAAAAATTAGGCTTTAAATAAGTATCCTTTTTAGAATAAAACCAATACAGCAAAATTAAAATTACAAATATTGATGAAATTATTGTTGCAATAGCTGCACCCTTAACACCCAAATTCAAATTATAAATAAAAATAGGGTCTAAAATCATGTTTAAAATAGCTGAAAGTATCATAGCATACATTGGCCTTGTTGTATCACCTTCACCTCTAAAAATACCATATAACGCATTTGAAAGAATAATGAAAACTGATCCCAAAATAACAATTACTCCGTAATCAGTAGCATAACCGATAGTTTGGCCTGCGCCCATAGCATTTAAAATGGGATTTAATAAAATCAGCAGCAATAGAGTCATAATAAATGATACTGCAATATTGATTATAATAGAATGAACTGATGCATTATCTGCTTTTTGTTTATTATTTTCACCTAGATATTTTGATAATGCAAAAGCAGCACCCGAACCTAAACCATTTCCAAAACCGACCAGAATCATAAATATTGGTGTGAAAAAACCAACACCTGCTAGTGCATCTGCACCAAGACCGGACACCCATGCTGCATCAATCAAATTGTAAAAACTAGTAATGAGCAATGAAACAATCAAAGGCACAGACATTTTAATTAATGCTTTTTTAGGATTTTGAAGCATTATGTCTACACTGTTATATGAATCATTACTTAACATGTGAGTAAATATTGAAATTTATTTGATATAAAACTAATTATTAAAAAACATTTTTTTTACAAAATTCTACAAAAAAGAACAAAGCAAGTAAAAAAAATAATACAAATGTTTTTAGCACCATAGCAATTTTTAAATAGTTTAATAATTAATATAATAAATAGTAATATCTTTATAATAAATAGTATTACTAATATATTAATTTTCAGTATTTTAGTAATAAAATATTGATTATTGACAATACAAATGAGGAAATAAAAATGGACACAAAAATTATTATCGGTGCAGTTATAGCAGTTATTGCTATACTTGGTATTGGAGCATATGCTTTAGGTGGAGGAAATACACAGCATGCTCCTGACGAATTAGTAACTTGTGTTGCCGCTCACGGTGAAGAACCAGAATTTGGTTTCGACCCTATGCACGGTTGGGGATACCACGATTCTGGAACTGACCCTCTTATACAAAGTACGGTCTTTAAAAGAACCGCAAATAACACAATAGTGGGCGATTTAGCTACAGACTACACTGTTTCAAGCGATTTTAAAGTATATACAGTAAACATACGTAATGATGTTAATTTCACAGACGGCAGTCATTTAACTGCTAAAGACATAGCATTTTCATACAATAAAACAAAACAATTAGGTGAAGGTGCAGATTTAAGTTCCCTCTCAAATGTTACAGCAACTAACGACACTACTGTTGTATTTACACTCAACAAATCAGATTCAACATTTATAAACAAATTAACTGATGTGGGAATAGTACCTGCAGCAACTTATAATGAAGATTCATATGGTCAAAACCCAATCGGTTCAGGCCCTTATAAATTAGCCCAATGGGATAAAGGACAACAATTCATTTTAGAAAGAAACCCAGATTATTATGGACCAGAACCTTACTTCAAAAAAATAACTAACCTTTTCCTTGACCCTGATGCAGCTTTTGCAGCAGTTAAAAATAAAGATGTGGATATAGCTGAAGTACCTGTATCATATGCAAATGAAACCGTAGAAGGATACCACTTAGAATACTTCGATTCTATTGATGTACGTGGAATTTCCCTACCAACACAAAATGATACTGGAAAAAAAATCGGTGACGATAATTTAACCTATGGTAACAATGTAACTGCAGATCCTGCTATAAGAGAAGCATTATCTATCGGTATAAACAGACAAGCATTAGTAGATGGTGCATTAAATGGATACGGTAATGTATCCTACAATGGTGTAGCAGGTCAATTACCTTGGGCATTTGAAACAACCTACAAAGACGGTAACGTTAGTGGAGCAAAAGCAGTTTTAGCTGCAGCTGGTTGGAACGATACAAATGGTGATGGAATAGTAGAGAAAAACGGACATCCTGCTTCATTTTCAATCTACTATAATTCAAAAGCATCTGAAAGACAAGCAATTGCAGTAGCCGTTGCTGAACAAGCCAAAGACATTGGTATAAACATTACTCCAGTAGGTGGAAGTTGGGACGACATGGACCCAATTAAATTCCAACAACCTATTGTATGGGGATTCGGTTCAGCAGACCCAATGGCAATCCAGCATCAATATGATTCAAGATTTGCTGCAAAAGGATACGATAATCCAGAAATACTCAATGATAGTGCTGTAGATACATTAATTGACTCAGCAATGGGACAAGAGTTAAATAGTTCATACCCTACCTGGTCTCAAGCTGCAAAACAAGCAAACACACACTTCCCATACTTATGGATAGGAACAATGGATTATACATACTTTGTAAGTGATTCATTAGATATTTCCAATAGTACCCACCTCATTTATCCACACGGTGGAGATATCTGGGGTAACATCTACGATTGGAAACGTATTGAGACTAACAGTACACAAAAATAACTATTTAATAAATGATTTATTTTTATAAATCATTTTTTATTTCTTTTTTTAAAAATTTAGACACGCTGGAGATGATTAAAATTAACAGTAAAAAATTAGTCAAATTTCTTGGATTAAAAGCTATTAGACTACTAATTTTAATAATCGTTATCGCAGCAATCAGTTTTATAATGATACAATTATCTCCTATTGACCCAGTAAAAGCATATCTCGGCCAAAGATTTGTTAGCCAAGAGCAATTAGCTATTTTAGGAGAATATTGGGGAACGAATTTATCGTTAGGAGAAAGAGTATTAGGATGGCTTCAAACATTAGCCTCCGGAAGTATGGGTTATTCATTAATTTATAAAGTACCTGTAACCGAAGTAATTGCACAAAAATTCTTATCTTCATTAACCTTAATGTTAGTTTCATGGATAATATCCGGAATTGTAGGTTTTGGTTTAGGTATAATTGCAGGTGCAAAAGAAGGAAGCTTGGCAGATAAAGCCATTAAAACTTATTGTTACATATTACAGTCCACACCTACTTTTTGGATAGGATTAGTGCTCCTGATGGTTTTTGCGGTAGAATTAGGTTGGTTCCCTATAGGACTTTCAGTTCCTATTGGGCAATTATCAGACACAGTAACGTTTTGGCAATGGCTATACAGACTAATATTGCCCGCAATAACATTAAGTATTGTAGGAATTGCATCCCTTACTATGTATACAAGAGATAAACTTATTAGCATCAAAAATAGTGATTATTTCTTGTTTGCACAGGCAAGAGGTGAAAGTTTCTGGGGAATAATAAAAAATCATGGAATCAGAAACATTTTACTCCCTGCAATCTCAATCCAGTTCTTATCATTCAATGAATTATTTGGTGGAACAATCCTTGTTGAACAGGTATTTGCATATCCCGGTATCGGTCAAGCTACAGTAGCCGCAGGATTAAGGTCAGATGTCCCATTATTATTGGGTATCGTAATTATCAGTGCAATATTCGTATTTACAGGAAACCTTATTGCAGATATAATCTACAAATATGTCGATCCAAGAATAAGGGGTGAAGATGATGAGTGAAACACCATGGTATAATAGAGGATTATTCAGTTCCCTAAACTTAAGGCAAAAAACTCTTTTAACTATAGGAATCACGGGATTTTTATTATTAGTCATTTTCATTTGCGGAATGAGTATTGATCCAAATATAGCTACAGACTTTACCACCAAAATGCAGCCTCCGTCATTCCAACATATTTTCGGTACTGATTGGATGGGTAGAGACATGTTCACAAGAACCCTAAAAGGTCTGAGCTTAAGTATTATGATTGGAATAGGTGCTTCAATAATTTCTAGTATAATAGCTACAATTTTAGCATTTATTGCAAGTATTAACAGATTTACTGATGAAGTAGTATCATGGTTAATAGACTTATTTGCATCAATACCTCACATATTGTTACTTATGATGATATCTATTGCATTGGGTAAGGGTGCAATTGGTGTGACAATGGCAGTAGCATTTTCACATTGGGTGAATTTGACAAGAGTATTGAGAGCGGAAGTTCTTCAAATCAACACATCAGAATATGTTGCATTATCCAAGAAGTTCGGTAAAGGCAAATTGTGGATAGCTAAAGAACACATATTGCCGTTGGTATTATCCCAAATATTTGTAGGAACATTACTTGTATTTCCACATGCAATCATGCACGAATCAAGCATAACATTCTTAGGATTTGGTTTATCACCACACGAACCGGCCATTGGTATAATTTTATCTGAATCAATGAAATACCTGGCAATGGGAGCATGGTGGTTAGCATTATTCCCTGGTGCAGCATTAGTAATAGTTGTGTTATTATTTGATATTATAGGAGATAATTTAAAACGGTTATTTGATCCTTCACAGGCAAATAAATAGATTTTTGGTGATATTATGGGAAAACTATTAGAAGTAAATAATTTATCAATATCTTTTACACAATATGTTCAAGGATTAAATAGGCACGATACAAAAGTCATATCCGATTTATCAATAGATGTTAATGAAAACGAGATTGTTGCAGTATTAGGTTCAAGCGGTTCAGGAAAAAGTCTTTTAGCCCATTCAATTTTAGGAATTTTACCTTATAACTCCCATGTAGAAGGAGAAATAAAATATAAAGGACAAGTTCTAGACCAGGAATTGAAGGAAAAATTACGGGGAGAAGAAATCTGCTTAATACCACAATCCGTGAATTTCTTAGATCCTCTCATGAAAGTATCTGAACAGGCTATTGGTGAATGTAAAGATGAAAAAGAGCATGAAGAGAAAAAAATAAGGCAACGAGAAATATTCGGCAAATATGGATTGGATGAAAGTGTAGATGATTTATATCCTTTTGAATTGTCTGGAGGAATGGCCAGGAAAGTATTATTATCTACGGCATTAATAGGTGATCCTGATTTATTAATTGCTGATGAACCAACCCCCGGCCTCGATAAAAAAAGTGTTGAAGAAACAATTACTGATATAAAAAATTTAAAGGAAAATAACAAAGGCATTTTATTGATTACTCACGAAATTAATGTTGCTTTAAAAACTGCAGATAGAATTGCTATATTCTATTCGGGTTATGTTATTGAAATAAATACAGCAGAAAACTTCAAAAATGCTGAAAAAGTATTGCATCCATATTCCAAAGCTTTAATTGAATCATTGCCAAGAAATGGTTTCAATCTAACTGAAGGTGTTCAACCATTGAATGAAGTTGCTGGATGTCCATATTATGAAAATTGTCTGGTACGCCTAGACAAATGTGAAAATAACAAGCCAAAACTAGTCAACCATGATGGAGTAATGGTTAGATGTTTTAATTATGAGGAGGTTAATGATGGATCTTAAAGCGAATAATATTTCTTTTTCATATACTAAAAAAAGGGAGATATTGAAAGATGTTTCATTATCCCTCAATAGTAATAAAATAATAGGTTTAATGGGAGATAGCGGTAGCGGAAAAAGTACATTATGTAAAATATTATCCGGTTACATTAACAATTATTCCGGTGAAGTAACTATGGATAATCAAAAAATTCCAGACAAAGGCTATTATCCCGTACAATTAATTTTTCAGCATCCTGAAAAAACCATGAATCCAAAATGGAAAATGGAAAAAGTATTGAATGAACCATGGACTCCACCCCAAGAATTAAAAGACACATTTGGCCTTAAAGACACCTGGCTGACACGCTGGCCCAATGAACTTTCCGGTGGGGAACTACAACGTTTTAGTATATTAAGAGCCCTCAATCCAAAAACAAAATTTATCATAGCTGACGAGATAAGTACAATGCTTGATGCAGTAACACAGGTACAAATCTGGGAAGCACTCATCAATCACTGCAAATCCAACAATATTGGAATATTGGCAGTCAGTCATGATGAAGAATTACTTGAAGTAATATGCGACGATATTTTAAAATTTGATGAAATTAATAATCTCTAATCTTTTGAGATTATTTCTTTTTATTTTTTTGTATTTTAAATAGGAATAATTCTAGTTCTTTCTTTTTTATATTGTATATATTAAATCATTATTTTTGGGTCTGATTAGGTTATTAATTAAAAAAAAAGAAAATAAATTAGAATAGTGGATCTTTCACTAATCCAATTCTAAATGAATTTAAGATAACAAACAATGTTAATCCCAAATCTCCAAAACCAACAGACATCATTAATGTGATAATTCCCATTAATGCAAGTACTACACATAATAATTTTATTATGATAGCAAGAGAAATGTTCTGTTTAATGATACCCATTGTTTTACGGCTTAAAGAAAATAAATAAGGTAGTTTTGAAATATCATCCTGCATCAATGCAACATCTGCAGTTTCAATAGCTACGTCAGAACCTGCTGCACCCATAGCAATACCAATATTTGAACGAGCCAGAGCAGGTGCATCATTTATACCGTCACCAACCATAGCTACATCACCAAATTTATTTCTGATAGTATCCAGGATGTTTAACTTATCTTCAGGCATCAGATTTGAATAAACATAGTCAACACCAATTTCTGATGCAACGCTTTTTGCAGCACCTTTATTATCACCAGTTAGCATGAAAGTTTTTACACCTTGAT
The DNA here is from genome assembly GCF_045636185.1 of Methanobrevibacter sp. Classification (GTDB taxonomy): domain Archaea; phylum Methanobacteriota; class Methanobacteria; order Methanobacteriales; family Methanobacteriaceae; genus Methanocatella. Next base: position 10,480 of record NZ_JAZTXC010000061.1, read on the forward strand.
TTTTTAAATCGGCAATGACTTCTGAAGCATTATCCCTAAGCTTGTCAGATACTGTAATGATACCTAAAACTTCTTTGGAATTTCCAATGAAAATCAAAGTTTTGCCTTCACCATAATATCTGTTAATTTCATCTCTTGAAATATCAAATGAACTTCCCTCAATTAAAGCTTCATTTGCTGCATAGTATTGCTCGCCATTAATGGTAGCGATAATTCCTTTACCTGGAACATTCTTAAAGTCTTCAGTTGAATAAAGAGATATATCATTTTCATCTGCATAGTCAACAACTGCTTTAGCAATTGGGTGAGATGATTCATGCTCTAAGGAAGCTGCAATTTTAACAATATCCTCTTCAGAATAATTTTCATCTAAAACATTGACTTGACTTAATTTAAGTTTCCCTTCAGTTAAAGTACCTGTTTTATCAAAGATTACTGCTTTAATATTACGCATTTCCTCAACATAAGTACTTCCTTTAATAATAACACCATTTCTGGTGGCTGAAGTAATAGCAGACACCATTCCGACAGGTGTTGAAATTAAAAATGCACATGGACAGGAAATTACTAATAGTGAAAGTGCCTTATAAACCCAATCAATTAAGTCTTGTCCTAGGAGCAACGGCGGAATAAGTGCAACACAAATTGCACCAATCATCATTATAGGAGTATAATATTTAGCAATTTTTTCAACCATAGTCTCTGTTTCAGAACGATTAAGCTGAGATCTTTTAACCAATGTTACAATTTTTGAAATAACAGAGTCCTTAGCTGCAGTTGTTACTTTAATTTCCATGTATCCATCTTCATTAACTGTTCCTGAAAATACTTTGTCTCCAACCTTTTTTAAAACCGGAACACTTTCACCAGTGATTGAAGCTTGATTAACTGAAGATGAACCTGAAATGACTTCACCATCCAAAGGCACTTTGTCCCCAGGTTTTACAATAACAATATCTCCAATATCTACTTCATCCACGTTTTTAACTTCTTCTTTATCTCCAGCTTTGACTCTCGCAGTATCTGGAGCGATTTCAACTAAAGATTTAATTGAACGTTTAGCCCTATCTTCAGCATAGTCTTCTAAAAATTCTGCAATGTAATAAAGGAAAGTAACAGCAGCCCCTTCTTCAGGATGCCCAATAATAAATGACGCAACACAAGCAATACATACTAACATTGCAGGACCAACAGTATGTTTTTTAACTAATGATTTATAAGCTAAAATAGCTATTTCATAACCTGCAATAATAGCACCTGCAACATAGGTAATAGTTACAACAGTAGGACTGAATGATAACCATTCAAAAATATGGCCTAAAGCAAATAATATGCCGCTTGCAAGGATGATTTGTATCGGCCTATTGGCTATTAATGGTTTTCCTTCAGCAAATAATTCATCATCCCCGTCACCGGAGTCCTGTCCATTGTCATCATCATCACAATCAGGACAAGCACAAAGACTAATATCAGCATCATCATGATTATGATGATTGTGGCCATGCTCATGACTATGCTCATGCTCATGACTATGCTCATGCTCATGATGATTATGGTCATGGTCGTCATCATCATCACAATCAGGACAAGCACAAAGGTTTATATCCACATCTTCATCGTAATCAATTTTTTCTCTGTGATCATGAATACTTAAATCAGTATTTTCTTGAAAATCCCTTAATAATTGCTTTTCATAATGTTGATGATTTTCACAGTGAACATCATTACAATCAGGATCAAAACAAATGAAATTATAATGTTCTGGATTGTTACAATCACATATCTCACAATCAGGTTCATAACACTCATTTTTATTCAATTTAAACACCATCAAAGTTTATTCTAAAATGTGTTCCAAACCAACCTTATATATCATTTCTATATGAAGGTCTGTAAGAGAATATCTTGCCATTTTACCTTCTTTCTGATATTTTACAATATTATTTGCTCTCAATATTCTTAATTGATTTGAAACAGTAGTTTGATTTAAATCTAATGCTTTACAAATGTCACAAACACATAAATCTTCAATAGCGAGTAATGAAAGTATTTTCAATCTTGTAGGATTACCGAATATTTTGAAAAACTCAGATAATTCAGAATATTGGTCTTCTTCAATCATACGTTTTTGTACACGTTCGATAACATCCTCATGAGAGTCAAATACTTCGCATACATCATTTTCGTTATTTTCTAGATTATCTTTGTCTGTCATTTTTTATTCCCATTAAATTATATCTAGTTAATAATTTATAATGTTTATATATATAAATATTGTCATATCACAATATTATGATATGTTATTCAAAAAAGAGAAATTAATTAGAAAAACCAAAAGATTCATTATTAATATACTTATTTAATACAAAAAAGGATGATAAATAATTAAATCATCCAAAAAAATCATATCATCTTTTTGAAGCTATTATGACCTCTTCAACATCATATGGTGGAAGTTCAACTTTATATCCTAAAACTTTAATTAAGGCTTCCATACCACTCCTACCACTAATTAGGAATTGATAAGTGTTTTTAGGGATTAAAATAACACCCCCAACCTTAATTTTTGAAAAGATATCTAAAATCATCTTTGCCTTATTGGCTTCAGTTTCCCCAACTAAACTTTTATTTAAATTTACAATAATAAAATCAAAATTACCATTTAATTCGTGAATTTTATCATTATTTATTTGAAACGTATCAATATTATCCACAAACTGGTCAGTTACGAGAAGACCTGTTCCATATCTTGTACCTTTTTCAATCAATGGCTTAATTTCATTAATATATGTTTCATCATCTTTTAAATCAGCGACAAATGAATCATTACTTAGAATTAATGAAAATGCATTCTTTTCCATACCTCTTAAAAATTCTAAATCATCATATATCTGCGATTTTTTCTCATTAACCAAATAAGTATAACCTGCAGCGGTTTCCAAGTCTTCAGTTTTTTTGAAATGCATCTCATCAAATTCAGTATTCGTTAATGAAGTACTATGATAAGACTTCAAATTATAACCTAGATTAATAAAAGGAACTGAGCTGGCAAAAATATCTTCAGGAGCAATAAATAATTTAACAATACCATGAGCATATAATTGATATCTTTTCTTTAATTGCTCATAAAAACGTTCAGGTTTTAAATATGCATCCAAAATGCTGTCTGTTTCATGTTGACCGGAAATTCTGTCCAAAAATTCAATACCCATATTCGCACCACAAGGACGGCAATTAACTTCAATTAAAACAGGCCCCTTTTCATCAATCATATATTCTCCATGAACTGGACCATATTCAATACCAATAGCTTTTGCAACCTTATAAGCATATTCTACCATTTCAGCCTCGCCAAAACTTAATTCATTTACAGTTTCGCTTGAATCACAAATAACAGCACCATTGGAATCCGTAATTTTATTATATTTCCAAACCAATGTAACTCGAGGTATGCCTTTATGTGATACTGTATTTACAATATATTCAACACCATTAATACGTTCCTGAATTAAAACTTTGTCAACTTTTTCTCCAAAATAATTTACGCCACCGGAAGATACTTCATAGGCACTAATCAGCTCATCTCTATCCATACATATGCGCACTGCTGCAGCTCCCGCACTATAAATCGGTTTTATAACAACTTCTTTTAAACCTTCACCATCATAAAACTCCAATGCCTCATCCAAAGAATAAACAACTTTTCCTTTAATTGAACGAAGCCCATTTTCAGCTAATCTTTTATGCATTTCACTTTTTAACGTCATTGCATCAAGATTTTCAATGGAATTGCATAAAAGATTTAAATCATTGGATAATTTAGTAGCTAAAATTACTCCTTTTTCATTACCTGGAAGAATTAAAAGAGGATCATATTTCTTTACCTCTTCAAGAGTTTTTTCATAGGTGTCCTTCTCATAAATCATGTCAAAATCATAATCTATCCTGTCATAGTGTCCATAAACAAAATTTTCATAATGTTTTCCCTCTTCAGTATCGGGAACTTTCAAATGCAATACTACAGGATTATAACCCCTATAAATTATATCTTCAATAAAATTTATGCCCGTAGATATGCATTCAACGATTATTATATTTCTCATATTAAATCCCTTCAAATTGTAATCTAATTGAATCTTATCCAACCAGTTTTAGGTAGAATTATTTGAAAATTATTCCATTTACCACATATTGCCAAAACAAACCCATTTATGTCTCCCACAGGCAGGTTGAAATTTGGAAAATGAAGTAAACACCACTTATAATCCCATAATCATTATCAAATAATAAACATACACATCGATTGAATTCTATGATTAAATATTTATTAATAATATCTAATTAATTTATCTAAGATATTAATATCAGTAAATTTATAGGAAATATTAAATGCTATTCAACATCCTTTAGCGCTTCAACCATATTCAAATTCCTTATTTTACTTGAAAATAACAGATTGACAACAATTGAAACAGTAAATGTTATTACTGCACTTAATGCGATGTTTCCCCAAGTCAATGACGGAATGTAATATAGAGACTCACCTGCTGCATCCATCATTAATGTCATTAAGTAAAATCCTAAAGGAACACCCAGAATAAATCCTATTGCAGTAAATACGATGTTTTGTGTCAATAACAATTTTCTTAAATCAGACGTTTTAAAGCCCAAAACCTTTAATGTGGCTATTTCACGTTCAATTTCTGTAAATGACAATATTCCCAAGTTATATAAAACGACAATAGCCAGTAAAACAGCAAAGAATATTAAAATAGATACCATCATCATTACAGAGCCTGTCATTTCATCCCAGCTATTCTTCATTTCAGTCAACGTAGAAATACTTTTTATGGAATCATAGTCACCAGTCACATTTTGCGAAGTTATAATACTCGTAGGACTGAAAGTTAAGTTTAAATCATCCAACTTATCCTTAGATAGAATTATTCCCTGGGATAGCGGTTCACCATGGATGTTGGTTACTTCACATTCAACCCATTTATCAGAGCCGACAATATGCCATTCCACCTTATCACCCACACCAACATTGAGACTATCTGCCATTTTTGCTGAAAGGGATATGTCTGTATCAGATAAGTTGATTGGATTTCCATTCCTATCAGTATGAGATATGAGATTCGTGTCATTTAATGCAAGAAGTGAACCTACCTTTTCATTTCCAGGAACCTTTATTTCAATAGCTTGCTCCATAATTGTACTGCCATTTACCTCTTCACGAACACTGTCAATATCGCTCAATGATGCGCCACTTTCAACAATCAGTTTTGATTCAAAATGACTGATGTCATCATATTCCCATGTCTTTAAATGTTCCATCGAATCATTCATACCAAATGCTGAAACTAAAAGTGCAACACAACCCATTACACCAATGATTGCCATTAATGCTCTGAATTTATTTCTTTTGGCATCCCGATAATTCCAACGAATATTGAAACTCACATTTTTCCACAATTTTGAGTTTTCCAAAAATCCTGAAGAAGATATATTCGGGGCTTTTGGTCTCATCGTATTAGCAGGATTTTCTTTTGAAATATTTCGGGCAGCCAAATATGTAACTAAAAGTGAAGACAATACCATCAAAGCGGCAACAATGATAAAGCTCATATCAAAACCAGGACGCCATTCAGGAAGAGAATATCTGTAGGACATGGTCGGATAGAATAAATTTGGAATAATGGCAGGCCCTAAAGCCAATCCCAGAATAGCTCCGGCCAAAACCATCCAGAATCCATAAGACATAAAATGCAAAATTATACTTCTATTTTTATATCCAACTGCTTTTAAAACACCTATTTGTGTTCTTTGATGAGCAATTATCCTAGTCATTGTTGTTAAAAGCGTTAAAAAAGTAACCAAGATAAATACAATTGGAAAGACATTTCCAATCATCTTATGCTGAGACATTTCTTCATTAAACTGAGAAACACTCACATGCTCAGATTGCCTTGTAAATGATAAATATTCTGAAGAATCTTCAAGGGACTTTTCAAAATCATCCACAGATTGATTGAATTTAACCAATAACACATTATATTGGATATCTGAAGGAAATGCTTCATAAGACATATAAGCAAAACCCATATCCTTAAAATCAGGAATGATTGATGTTGGAGAAGCTTCATAAACATATTCAGGAGAATATCCAATACCCTTAATTTCCTTTTCAATCTCAATGCCGTTGAAATCAAATGAAATATTGTCCCCAACGCTTAAGTTCTGCGCATCAGCAAAGCGTATATCAAGCCATACACCCGAATCATCAGAGGAATTGAATTCTTCACCATCGACTGTATAAAATTTCGATATATTATTATCCTCAATAAAATGTAGAGTAATATCAGGATCATTGGAAAAATTACCGACAGACTGGACAACCAACTGTCTTTCACTATCTGCTGTAAAGTTATTTATATCATCCAAAGCATCATCAGTAATTGTGGTATTATAAATCCATCCATCAGCAAGATTGGTATCTGCATAAAAATCATTGCTAGTTTGTTCCAAACCATAATACTCGCTACAAACCCCACAAAATGCAAAAATACCTAGAAATGCCATTAAAAATATAGAAATGAACTGTGTTTTGTTAATTCTGATATCCCTAAGCATCTTTTTTAACAAGGACATGATATAATATAAGAAAAAAATAAGATTTAAAATTAATGGAAGTTAATCAACTCACCAATCAACCGATATCTCGACTATTGCAACAACAAAAAAAAAGATAAAAATTATCAACGTTAGATTTAAGACCTAAAAATTCCCAAGCATACGCTCACCATTCAAGGTCTTCTACTTTTTTAGGATATTCATTAATTGTAATGTTTTCAATTTGTCCATTTTTAATGCGAATAACCTTATCAGCAGCTTCTGCCAAGATGGCATTATGGGTAACTATAATAACAGTGGTGTTTCTATAATTACTCATTTCTTGAAGTAAATTTAAAATAAGGACACCTGTTTTTGAATCCAAAGCACCTGTAGGTTCATCACATAAAAGCATTGCAGGTTGCTTTGCAACAGCTCTTGCAATCGATACTCTTTGCTGTTCACCACCAGACAATTGTGCTGGGAACTGATTGGCATGACCTCCCAAACCAACTGAATTGAGGACAGCATTTCCATCGATATTTACATCAACAATGTCTTTCATTAACTCCACATTTTCAATAGCGGTTAAATTTGGAATCAGATTATAGAACTGGAAAATAAAGCCAACATTTTTAGCACGATATTTGGTTAGTTCATTGTCATCGAAGTTTTCCACATGTTCCCCATTTACAATAATCTGACCACTTGTTGTTGAATCAAGCCCTCCCAAAAGGTTTAAAAGAGTTGATTTACCTGCTCCGGACGGACCAAGAATAACAACAAATTCTCCTTCATCAATTGTAAAGTTAACATTATCCATTGCTCGAAGAACATGGTCTCCAGATTTATATTCTTTCACAACATCCTTAAATTCAATTAATGTACTCATTAAAATTAACTCCAATAATTACTTTTATATATTAATATTATATATAATATCCCATATATAATTTTTAGGCATACCTAAATAATAACATTCTTAATCGGAAAAATTATTTCAAAAGAGACCTTAAAAAAAGAAAAAAGTAATTAGTTTAAAATTAACTAATTAAATCTTTTGAAGCAATAACCCCCATCTCCACACCATATGGTGGAACTTCAATTCTTAAGTCCAAATCAATCATCAGTGCTTCAATACCCTTTCTTTGACCAGGAACATATTTATAAGTAGTTTCAGGAATGAAAACAATTCCTCCAACTTTAATACGTTTCAATATATTTAATATTACTTCAACAGTAAGATGGTCCTTTTTTTCAACCAGACTTTTATTTAAATTGACTATGACATAATCAAATTCCTCATTAATATTACCGACATCCTCTACACAAACCTGTACGATATTATGGGTATCCAAAAATTGGTCCGTTATTAAAAGTCCAGTTCCAAACTCTGAAACAGTATCTACCACTTCTGTAAGATGATTAATCAATTTATCCTCTTCCAACTTCTTAATTTTATTTAATTCCGGACTTAAAACCAATGCAAATGCATATTTCTCAAGACTTCTTAAAAAATTAATATCATTCTGCAATACATCATTATCTTTATGAACAAGATATATAACACCACAGGTTGAATGCAAATCCCTAGTTTTGATATAAAATATCCCTTCTTCAGCCATTTCAGCAAAATCTGCCTTAAAATAACTTTTCAAATTAGGGCTGATATCGACCATTGGTGAGGATTTAGCAACAATATCCTCAGGAACAATAAACATCTTCAAAGCCCCATGTCCCTGTAATCTATACCTTTGTAAAGCTTTATGTTTAAAGCGAGCAGGTTTGAGATATGAATCAAGAATACTGTCTGTCTCATGTTGGCCAGAAATTTCATCCAAGAATTTTGCAGGCATGTTACCACCACATGGACGGCAATTAACCTCAATAAGAACCGGCCCATCCTTATCAATCATATATTCACCATGAACTGGCCCATATTTAATACCAATTGCATCAGCCACCTTATAAGCATATTCAATCATTTCAGCTTCAGATATACCTAAAGTATTTACAGTTTCTACCGTATCATAAATCATAGCCCCTTCAGAGGTTTTTATTTTACTGTATTTCCAGATTAAAGTTACACGATGCCAACCATCATTAGAAACTGTATTGACAATATATTCATCCCCATCAATACGCTCCTGAATTAAAAGTTCCTGAACATTTCCGCCATAATATCCTTTTTTGCCCATCAACTCTTCGATTGCATCAACCATTTCCTGCTTGTTTAAACATATTCGAACATTAAAGGACCCTGCACTCCGTATCGGTTTAATAACAACCTCCTTTAAAGATTCATCATCATAAAATTCAATAGCCTCTTCAACAGATTTAATAACTTTTCCCCGAATATAACGAAGACCATTTTCAGCCAATCTTTTATGCATTTCATGTTTTAAGGTCATTGCACCAATATTTTCAGTGGAATTACCTAAAAGACATAAATCCTCAGACAATTTTGTAGCTAAAACAACACCTTCTTCACAACCCGCAACAATCAATACAGGATTTACTTTTCGAACAGCCTCAAGAGTTTCTGCATAAGTATCTTTTTCATAAATCATGCCAAATTTTTCATTAATCTGATCATAATTATGCTTAACCTTTTGATTATATTCATCAACAATATCCTCAGAAGGTTTCAACTCCAACACAATTGGATTATAACCCCTATTGATAATATCTCCTATGAAATTAATTCCAGTAGATATGCAATCAACAACAATAATGTTTTCCATGTTAACACCTTTTAATTAATTGACATATTTATTTTTTTAGTAAATAAGTTATAATTAAGTTTACAAAAATTTTTTCAAAAACATTAAACATTAACTATAAAAGATTTCAAAAAGATAATATTATTATAATAAAATATTAGGGGTATAAATGTCATTTAACAAAGATGAAATGTTAATAATGCCTGCAGTTGATATTAAAAATGGAAAGTGTGTTCAACTTGTTCAAGGCCAACCAGGCAGTGAAATGGTTGAAATCGAAAATCCGGAGAATGTTGCTCTTCATTGGGAAAATGAAGGTGCTAAAAATATTCATGTTATTGACCTTGATGGCACTATTGACGGAAAAACCAGTTTACCGATAATAAAAAGAATACTAAAAGAAGTTTCTGTTCCTATCCAGTTAGGCGGTGGAATCAGAAGCGTTGAATATGCAAAAGAATTATTGGATTTGGATATTGAACGATTGATTATTGGAACCATGGGAATAGAAAATCCTAAAACCATAGAAGAGTTATCTGAAGAATACGGTTCCGAAAGAATAATGATTTCACTAGACAGTAAAGACAACAAAGTAGTCATTAAAGGATGGCAAGAAAAAATTGATAAAAGCCCCGTAGAATTATCCAATGAATTTAAAGAGCATGGTGCTGGAAGCATATTATTCACCAACGTTGATGTTGAAGGCCTTTTAGGAGGATTTTACACCGACCCAGTAATCAAACTTAAAAATTCAGTAGATTTACCTATTGTCTATTCAGGAGGAATAACAACAATAGAAGACATTAAAAAATTAAATGAAAGTGGTGTCGAAGGAGTTGTTATTGGTTCTGCACTTTATAAAGACAAAATTGATTTGAAAGAAGCTTTAAAATACCAGAAGAGGTAGTACAATGAAAAAAGTAATGGCAAGTGGAACATTTGATTTATTGCATCCGGGACATGGCATTTATCTTCAAGAAGCAAAAAACCTTGGAGGATATAAATCTAAGCTTTATGTTGTAGTTGCAAGAGATTCTACAGTAGAAAAAAGGAAAAGAGTTCCTATTGTTGGTGAAAATCAACGCTTAGAATTAATCAAAATGTTAAAACCTGTTGATGAAGCTTATCTCGGAAATGAAGACGGGAATATCTTTCAAATTGTGGAAGAAATTGACCCGGACATAATAGCTATTGGACCGGATCAGACACATAATGTAGAAAAATTACAGAAAGCTATTGACGAAAGAGGCCTTAAAGCTCGTGTTCAACGCGTAAGCGTTTATCATAAAGATGAATTGGATAGTAGTTGTAAGATTATTAAAAAGATTAAAAATATTGACTTTGAAGGAAAAATTTTAGATAACTGTGAATAGAGAGGGAAAATTATGTATAAAGTAGCAATAATTGGAGCAAGCGGATATACTGGTGGAGAACTTTTAAGAATGTTATTAAACCATCCTGAAGTTGAAGTAACAGACATTACTTCAAGACAATATGATGGTACCCCTGCACATAAAATTCATCCACATATAAGGGATTCTGGACTTGAATTTGTAGATAAACAACCAGATGAGTTAGATGCGGATGTTGTTTTTACTGCAACACCTCACGGTGCATCAATGAAAATTGTTCCAAGCATTTTAGAAACCGGAACCAAAGTTGTTGATTTAAGTGGAGATTACAGATACCAAGATATTGAAGTTTATGAAAAATGGTATGGAATGGAACACACCGATAAAGAAAACAAAGGGGTATTCGGTCTTCCTGAGTTATACAGGGATGAAATTAAAAAAGCAAAATTAGTTGCAAATCCAGGATGTTTCCCAACAGGTGCTATTTTATCATCTTATCCATTAGTAAAAAATGATTTAGTAGATAGAATAGTCATTGATTCAAAAAGTGGTGTCAGCGGAGCTGGTGTTAATGCATCTTCAACTACACACTACCCAAATATCGCAGATAATCTTAATCCATATAAAATTACATCACACAGACACATGTCTGAGATTCAACAGGAATTACATGGCTTTGATGATGTGAAAGTATCCTTCACACCACATTTGATTCCAGTCATCAGAGGAATCCAGACTACAAGCCACAGTTTCTTGATCAAGGATATTACAACTGACGAATTAAGAGAAGTATATGAAAAAGAATATGGAAACGAATATTTCATTAAACTAATGGATGAAGGAGAAATTCCGCATTTAAGTTCAGTTAGAGGATCCAACTTTGTGCATATTGGAGGATTTGAAATAGATGAAACCGGAAGAATCGTTATGTTATCAGTAATTGATAATCTTGTAAAAGGTGCTTCTGGTCAAGCTATTCAGAATATGAACATTTTACTTGGACTTGATGAGAGCACTGGATTAAAACACTTCGGTCTTCATCCGTAGGGGGAAAAAGATGAAAACTTTAATAGTATATTATTCTAGTGGCGGCAGCACAAAAATAATGGCTAGAACATTATCAATGAATTTAAAAGCAGACATAATAGAAATTAAAGATTTAAAAAACAGGAAAGGATTTGCAAATAGATTTTTATCATCTGTAGAAGCATTTAGAGAATCAAAAACAAAAATTTCACCTTCAAAAATAAACTTAACAGATTATGATTTAATCTATATTGGAACTCCAACATGGGCAAATAAACCTACCCCTGCAATTATTACTTTAGTTGATAACTGCAATTGGAAAGGAAAAGATGTAATATTATTTACAACCATGAATAAACCGGAATCAGGTGAAGAAACTCTCGAAAGGCTTGAAGAAAAAATATATTTACGTGGAGGAAGAGTTGTTGAAAGTTTTTCACTTGTAACAAAAGATAAACGCCCTGAAGACATAATTAATGACACTGAGGGATTAATTCAATCATTAGTATTGAAAATGTATGGTGGAGTATGATGAAATCAGAATTGAAGATTAAAGCAATCGAAAACGGGACAGTAATAGACCACATTACCGCAAACAAGTCATTGCACATTCTTAAAATATTGGATCTGCCTGACGATGAAATTATAAACGTTACGGTAGCCATGAATGTATCATCCGGCCAAACTGGTAGAAAAGACATTGTTAAAATTGAAAACAGAGAAATTGATACTAAAGAATTAAATCAAATCGCATTAATAGCGCCTAAAGCAACAATTAACATCATTAGAGATTATGAAGTAATTAAAAAAGATAAAATCATTCTTCCTGAAGTAATTACTTCCATTATAAAATGTACAAATGATAAATGCATCACCAATTATGAAAATGAGCCTATAAAATCAAAATTTAAGGTGATTGAATCTCAGCCACCAGTCCTTAGATGCCATTACTGTGAAAAATTAATAAAAAATGAAGATATCGAAAAACAATTCGAATAATCTTCTATTTATTTTTTAAATAATCTGCAAGTCTTTTTGATAATGCAAGTATTGTCAATATTGGAGGTTTTCCTGGAGAAATAGGCAATACACTTGCATCACTTACAAATAACCCATTAATTTCAGTTTCCTGATTTGAATCAACTATTTTTCCTATAGGTGCAGTTCCACCGGGATGTGCTCCTCTATAAACTGTAGAAGATATGGTTGATGGATCTACACCTGCTTTTTCCAAAATGAAACCTGCAGTTGCTACTCCTTCAGCCAAAAGCCTGATATCATTAATTGTGTTGATTTTTACTACATCCCCGTCATCATCAACATAACCTACAGCATCATCAGCCGTTTTAACCATTATGCTTAGAATATCCTTACTTTCAACATCATCATCAAAGGTAAATGTTGAAAAATGTGGAGATAAAACAAAGTCTTTACCTATAACCAAACCTGCCATTTGAACTTCAGTATTGAAATTAATATCTTTTAAATATCCCCCAACAGTTACAAATGGATCAAAGAATAATTCATGGCCAGCATCAATTCCTGCACTTCTTAAAAGCAATGTTGATCCAATTGCTCCTGCAGACAATATTACAGTATCAGAGTCAATGCTTTCTTCAACATTATCCTTTATGTATTTAATTCCTTTTACCTGTGAATCTTCAACAATGATTTCAGTTACTTCAGCTTCACTTATGAATGTTGCACCGGCATCAACAGCCTCATCAACAAAATCTTTTCCAGACCATTTTGCATCAGCAGGACATCCGAAAGCACATTTTCCACATTGAATACAGTCCTCTTCCCGGATAGCTTTTGGCATTTTAAGTGTTTTTAATCCAAGTTCCCGTGCAGCATCTAAAAATAATTGTGTACCTCTGCCGATATGTGAGTCATCCAAATCATGTACTTTAATCAATTCTTCAACATATTCATATTCTTTTGAGATATCTATACCATATTCATGCAATTCTTCATCTAATGCCCTGACCATATTGGACATTGAAACAATTGTTGCACCCCCAACACATGTGGTAGTCAATAAGTCAACACTATCATCATACGTATCATAATAGTTAAATGCATCTTTAGAATCTATATATGGACCTTTTTCAATTATCGTTACTGGAATTTTATCTTTTGCTAATTCACGAGCTATTATAGCTCCTCCTGCACCACTACCTACAATAATAACCATCAAAAATCACCATTTAATAAATATGTCGATTGTTATATTTATATTCTCACTATAAATATTAAAGTATTATGAAATCCAAAGTATTTAATGATTAAACTTTTGGAGCGATAGAATGGAAGAATACATTAACTTATTTGAAAAAGTTATAGAAAAAACAATTCCCAAAGTTGAGTATATTGATATTAGAGCAGGAAAAAGCAATTCAACATCAATATTAATGAAAGATGGAGAAATTGATGAGATAAATGCTGGAATGGATATTTCTGCAAGAATCAGAGTCTTGAATAATGGAGCTTGGGGATTTGCATACACAACAGATTTATCAAAATTTGATGAAATTACAGAAACTGCATTAAAACTTTCAAATTCACTGAAAGGAGATGTTGAATTATCAGAAAGTGAAATCATTAAAGATAAAATAGCAACTGATGCGAAAATACCCTTCAAAGACATATCAATTGAAGAAAAACAAGCAATAATGAAAGAAGCTAGCGATAGTGCAACCCTTGAAAAAGTCAACAGTACAACAGTCAGCTATTCAGACGCCGAATCAAATGAATTATTCCTAAACAGCGAAGGAAGCCAAATTGAAGTAAAAACAAGTCGCCTTAGAATGGCCCTCAATGCTACAGCAACAGATGGGCAAATAATACAATTTGGACATGGAAGTATTGGTGGAGTCAAAGGATTCGAATTACTTGCTAATGAAGACATTGAAGAATTTGGAAGAAAAATAGGTGATAAGGCTCAACGATTATTAAATGCCGAAAGTGCACCATCCGGCAAATTTAAAGTAATAGCAGACCCTGAATTAACTGGAGTAATGATTCATGAAGCATTGGGCCATGCTACTGAAGCAGACATAATATTACAAAATGATTCCATTCTTAAAGATAAATTAAACACGAAAATCGCTTCAGATATTGTTAATATTTACGATGATGCAACGATAAAAGACGGGTTTGGGTACTACCCTTATGATGTGGAAGGAACAAAAACAAAGCCAAATCAATTGGTTAAAGATGGAGAATTAATTTCATTATTATCTTCAAGAGAAACTGCATCAAAACTAAATATGAAATCATCAGGAAATGCAAGATCAAGTATTAGTGATGCTCCTATCGTGAGAATGAGTAATACATATTTACAGCCAGGAGATATGACTTTTGAAGAATTGATAGAAGATATACCTGATGGAATTTATCTTAAAGGTTCAAGAGGAGGGCAAGTTGATACGGGAAAAGGAATATTCCAATTCAATGCTGCAGAAGGATTTAAAATCAAAAATGGAGAGTTAACAACCCCTCTTCGTGATGTCTCATTATCTGGAAATATTCTTGAAACATTGAATAATGTAGATGCCCTAGGAAAAGACTTTAAATTAAGTGCAGGTTTCTGTGGAAAAGGAGGGCAAACTGCATATGTAGGAGATGGCGGACCGCACACAAGAATTATTGATGCAATGGTTGGAGGAAGCAATTAGGTGATAATATGATTAGTGAAGAAAATGGACAATATTTAGTAGAAATAGCTAAAGAAGCAATATCAGTATATTTAGAAACAAATAGAAGAATATCTGTACCGGAAGATTGTCCCGATGAATTAAAACAAGAGTTAGGTGTATTTGTAACATTAAATAAAAGAAAAAGATTGAGAGGATGCATTGGATATCCTGAACCTGTTAAAAGTTTAATCGAATCAACAATAGATGTGGCAATTTCTGCGGCATTTGAAGATCCAAGATTTCCTGCATTAAAAACAGATGAATATGGTGACCTGGAATTTGAAGTAACAGTTTTAACACAACCAGAATTAATTGAAGTTGCACATCCGAACCAATACTTTGATGAGATTGAAATCGGACGTGACGGACTGATTATTCAAAAAGGATATGCAAGAGGACTGCTTCTCCCACAAGTAGCACCGGAAAATGGATTTGATGTTGAAATGTTTTTAGAACATACTTGTATGAAGGCAGGGATCAGTGCAGACAGTTGGATGGATGAAAGCTGTGATGTGTATAAATTCCAAGGCCAAATTTTTAAATAGTGATAACAATGATGACATCATTGAAAATATCAATTACTTATGATTTGTTCTTGTTTAACAGTTTATTAAATCAGAAAAGTAAAATAATAAAATTTCAAAATAGTCTAAATTATCTATAATTCCATCATATATGATTCTAAAACAATTATTTGGAAAATTAGATTTGAAATATATATTGCAAAACTTTAAATATAGCTGATATTATATATTTAATTGTAGATTTAGGAGGTAAAAACTTCTAGAAGTTCAGCCCCTCTAAGCTTCGTCTCCACGGGAGGCGACATTATTTCGGCATTGGGGTTCTCTAATCTTCAAATACTCTTTTTACAGTTATATTTTCGATTAAGTCAACATATTCATTATTTTCGTGTTCAATACTCTGATAAACAGACCATGATATTACATCGACCATTTGCAAACCTTTGAGGTTAACGGAATCTTCATGTTCTATTGTTATGGAATGGTTTTTAGGATTATTCAAACTTGGTACAAATAAGTTGTTGAATTCTTGACGAAACTTTTCCTTATTTTTTGATTTATCTATTATTATGGATGTTTTATTTGTAATGGGCAGTTCTTCTGCCAGTTTTGAAGCAACGATATTATATAATAAGTTGTTGTTGCAGTCATAATTAATTTTGTATTTATTTTTCTTGTCAAATACTACTGCAATAACATGATAATCAATTTTATTTAATTTTTTGAGAATTTTCTTCTTAATATGAGGTTTGGTTTCTGTTCCTTTTATTTCATTAGAGTTACCTAATTGCTTTTTATTGGTTCTTCTGATTTTATTTATTATCCTATCTAGTTTAGCACTATCATCAACAATTATAGCAGCCATTATTAGATAGTCTGAATCACTACCCAAATCTCCTGATTCATCAATATAAATATAATCCATACTATATTCTTTTTGTTTAATCATTGAAAAACTTTAGGAGTCTGAATTTTATTGGTTAAAATTCGCCTAATTTATTATCTTTTAATCAAATTTCTCTTATAACCATTTCAAAATATTTTCATAATAATTTTCCATAGTTAATATATAAAAAAATAAAAATTACTGAAATATCACAATTATTATCCACAAATTTAATTAACCCGCCAAATCTAAACTATAATATAGAAAAGTTGAGAGAAAAAAATAATTAATGATATTTAAAGTGATATAAATGATGATACCATCTGAAATATCAATTACTTTTCAAGTGCTCTCTCACTCTACCTTTTATAATATCAAATTATAAAAGTGTTAAGTATGGATAACGAGCTACTTGAAAATATATTTATAACAAACAACTATTCACACGAAACACGAAAAGTGAATAGGTCAGTAATGAAGAAGTATTGTGAATTCTATGGTATGAACCTTCAGGAACTGCTTGATGAAGCGGAAAAAGATGAAGCAGACAATGTCAAATGGAAACACCGCCGTGTTAAACATAAACTGCTTAAATACAGACAATTCCTTTTAGACAAATATTCTATAAACACAGTTAGAATACACATGTCTGTCGTCTCAAAATTTTACAGATTTTATGACATTGAAATCAATCCTCTACCAAGATTGAACATGAAATCTGTGAAAAAACCAACACCAATCTATTATAAAGATTTGCCTGATAAGGAAATCATAAGGGAAGCTTTAGCAATTTCCCCACCAGTAATGAAAGCTATAATATTGTTTTCCTGCTCAAGCGGTTGTGCCAGAGCCGAAACATTGAGCCTGACAATTCAGGACTATATCGATGCCTTATCTGAATATCTGCCGAACAAAAGAATGAACATCTATCAGATAATTGATTATCTGAATGACAATGACAATGTGATACCTACCTTTAACCTCAGGAGAATTAAAACAAACAAGTATTACACTACCTACTGCAGTCCTGAAGCGGTTAAAGCCATCAATGCATATATTCTGACAAGGACAGACAATGTAACTCCGGAAAGCCAACTGTTCAGGATGTATGAAACATACTTTATTGGATATTTCCAGAGAATCAATGATGAACTTGGCCTCGGCAGAGTCGGACATTACAGCAGATTCAGAAGCCACATGCTCAGGAAATTCCATGCTTCAGCATTGTACAATGACGGCATGAGTTTGGATAACGTGAACGATTTGCAGGGCAAGGCCAAAAACAAGACCGACCAGGCTTACTTCATGATCAATCCTGAAGATTTGAAATATGAATATATCAAGCATCTGCCAGCCATTACGATAAATACTGATGTCGAAAAACTGTCCATCAAATCTCCGGAATATATGCAGATGGAAAAGGAAAATAATGAATATAAACAAAAAGTTGAAAGAATGGAAGCTAATATAGCTAACATCATGGAACGTCTGGGCCAGGAGGAAGCAAAATAGCTTTGTTGAATTTTGTGGAAATTATACTTTCCACTATCTTTTCTTATTTTTTTCTAAATAGCATTAAAACATTATTATGCTATTTTTATTATTAAGTGAAGAGTAAAAAACTATTTTTGATTATATAAAGCACATTA
>NZ_JAZTXC010000062.1:0-9129 GCF_045636185.1 Methanobrevibacter sp.
TTGTTATTTCTTCTTCTTGGTATCTGGATGTTATTGTGTGGTTGCCGCTGTTTAGGTTGATGGCAATGGATGCGATACCTTCTGAATTTGTTAGTCTGTTGTATCTGTTTCCATTTATTGTGAATGTAACGTTAACCTTTGTTAATACGTTTCCGTTTTTGTCTGTTAATTTGGCTGTGAATCTGGATCCGTCCTTGTAATACATTTCCAAATCATTGGCTTTTAGGTTGTAGTTTGTTTTGATTGTGATTTTGTTTGTTATTGTTATGTTTTTGTATGTTGTTTTTATGGTGTATGTTCCGGGTGCCAGGTTGATTATCAATGATGCTGTGCCCTGGTTATTGGTGGTTCCTGTGTATGTTTCGTTGTTTATGCTAAATGTTACTTTTCTGTTGGTTAGGAGTTCTCCTTTTGTGTTTTTGAGTGTTGCTTTGAATGTTGAATTGTCGTGGAAATACATTTCCAAATCATCAGCGACGAGTACTGCTGGGTAGTCTTTTACTGTGATTTTATTTGTTGCTGTTGCGTTTTTGTATGTTGCTTTTATGGTGTATGTTCCTGCTGGCAGATTGATTGTTAGTGAAGCTTCACCATTGGAATTAGTTGTTCTGTTGTAGTCTTTTCCATCTATATTAAATGTGACTATTTTGTCGGATAATATGTCTCCTTTGCTGTTTTTTAAGGTGATTGTGTAGTTTGTTCCGTCACGATAATACATTTCTATGTCTTTGCCTGTTATTATTGGAGAGTATTCTTTTACTGTAATCTTATTTGTAACTGAAACGTTTGTATAACTGGCTTTTATGGTGTATGTTCCTTCAGGTAGGTTGATTGTTAGTGAAGCTTCACCATTGGAATTGGTGGTTCTGTTATAGTCTCTGTTGTTGATATGGAATGTTACAATCTTATTTGCTAGTGCTGTTCCTTTGGTATTTTTTAAGGTGATTGTGTAGTTGCTTCCGTCTCGGTAGTACATTGTGATGTCTTTTCCGGTTATTACTGGAGTGTAGTCTTTTACTGTGATTTTGTTTGTTGTTGATGTGTTTTTGTATGTTGTTTTTATGGTGTATGTTCCTGCTGGCAGGTTAATCGTGATTCTTGCAATACCGTTTCCGTCGGTTATTCTTGCATAGTTTCTGTTGTTGATATTGAATGTTATGTCTACATTGGTTATTGGTGTTCCTTTGGTATTTTTCAAGGTGATTGTGTAGTTGGTTCCGTCTCGGTAATACATTTCAATGTCTTTACCGGTTATTATCGGTTCGTAGTCTTTAACTGTGATTTTGTTTGTTGTTGATGTGTTTTTATAGGTGGCTTTTGCTGTATATGTTCCTTCTGGTAGGTTGATTGTGATTTTTGCAATTCCGTTTTTATCTGTTGGTCTAATGTATGTTTCACCGTTTATTGTGAATGTTACATCTACATTGCTGATTGGTGTTCCTTTGGTATTTTTCAAGGTGATTGTGTAGTTTGTTCCGTCTTTGTAGTACATTTCAATGTCTTCGCCGGTTATTACTGGAGTGTAGTCTTTAACAACGATTTTATTTGTTGTTGTTGCGTTTTTGTAGGTTGCTTTTATGGTGTATGTTCCTTCTGGTAGGTTGATTGTGATTGATGCGATACCTTCTTTGTTGGTTAATCTTTTGTAGTTTTCACCATTTATTGTGAATGTTACTTCTGCGTTGGTTATTGGTGTTCCTTTGGTATTTTTCAAGGTGATTGTGTAGTTGGTTCCGTCATGATAGTACATTTCAATGTCTTTTCCGGATATTACTGGTGGGTAGTCTTTAACAACGATTTTATTCGTTGTTGTTGCGTTTTTGTATGTTGCGGTTACTGTGTAGGTTCCTTCTGGTAGGTTGATTGTGATTTTTGCTATTCCGTTTTTGTCTGTTGGTCTAATGTATGTTTCACCATCAATTGCAAAGGTCACATCCACATTGGTTATTGGTGTTCCTTTTGTGTTTTTGAGTGTTATTATATAATTACTTCCGTCACGGTAATACATTTCAATGTCTTTACCGGTTATTACCGGTTCATAGTCTTTAACAGTAATCGTATTTGTTGTTGAAACATTTTTGTAGGTTGCTTTTATGGTGTATGTTCCTTCTGGTAGGTTGATTGTGATTGATGCTATTCCTTTGTTGTTTGTTGGTTTTGTGTAGGTTTCGCCGTCTATTGTGAATGTTACGTCTACGTTGGTTATTGGTGTTCCTTTTGTGTTTTTGAGTGTTACTGTGTAGTTTGTTCCGTCTTTATAATACATTTCTATGTCTTTACCAGTTATTACTGGAGGATAGTCTTTAACAACGATTTTATTTGTTGTTGATATGTTTTTGTATGTTGCGGTTACTGTGTAGGTTCCTGCAGGCAGGTTGATTGTGATTGATGCGATACCATCTTTGTCTGTGAATCTTGTGTAGTTTTCACCGTCTATGTTAAAGGTTATTTCTTTGTTTGCCAGTGGTGTTCCTCTAGTGTCTTTTAAGGTGACCGTGTAATTGCTTCCGTCTTTATAATACATTTCTATGTCTTTGCCGGTTATCACTGGAGGATAGTCTTTAACTGTGATAATATTGCTGATTGATGTATCTATGTAAGTTGTTTTTATTGTGTATTTGCCTGATCCCAGGTTAATTAAGAGGGAGGCCACACCATTATTGTTAGTTGTCCTTGGGTATGTAATATTATTGATGGCAAATGTAATTATTCTTCCACTTAATGGATTGCCGTTTCCGTCCTTTAGTGTTACATTGAAGGAGGATCCGTCGCGATAATACATTTCCAAATCGCCTGCCGTTAATGTGTAGTTATCATTTTCACGAACATTAATTTTATTTGTAACGGATTCAGTTTTGTAGCTTACCGTTATCGTGTAGTTTCCCTGGTTCAATGTTAAGAATATTCTTGCAATACCATTTTCATTGGTTTTGTTGGTGTATGTCTGGCCGTTTATTTCAAATGTGATTTCGGCATCTTTAATGTTGTTGTTTCTTCCGTCAGTCAGTTTGACGTAGTACTGGAATGTTTCATTGTCATAGACTTCCAGGTCTCCAACACTAGTTAAATTGATGTTTTTAAGAACGGTAAATGTATTTGTCACGATTTTTTCTTCAAACTGGCTTGTTATTGTGTAATTGCCGATAGGCAAAGTCAATGTCAATGATGCAGTTCCGCTATTGTCCGTTGTCTTTATGTATTTTTCATTGTTTATTGTAATTGTAATGTTTCTCTCTGCAATTCCGTAGCCGGATTCGTCTGTTAACGTTACATATATTGTTCCTTCCTCTCCGTCATAGGTCAACACGTCATAACCTGTCAGATTTATTAAGTCTTTGTTTTCGTATGTTGTGTTGAATGTGGAGTAATTATAAAGATAATTTCCTTCGTAATAGATGAATATGCTGTTGTTTACTTTGTTGTAGTTTGGTATGAATGTTACCTGACCGTTAGTCAAGTTTAGGCTTTGCAGCTGGTCATTGATGTATAGGTTAACGGTTCCGGTCGCATTGTCCGGATCAACTTTTACCGTGATTTTTTCATCATCTACTGTTACATTTAATCTTGTCTGGTATTTGTTCGCATGCAGAATCACAGTTGCAGTTGAATTTGCATATTTTTTATCTCCCGGGAAGAAAATTGTGATATTGTATATTCCTCCAGCCAGATTATCCAATGTAATTGTGTTTTCTCCGTTTTTTAGAAATATTGCTCTTGTTTCATTGTTTATTATTATGTTTGAGTTTCCTGCCACTTCGCCTTTCGGGGTTAATGTAACATTCAGGTATGCGGTTTCACCCGCCATGATGTCTGTTGTGTTGATTGTGAGGTTTGTTTCGTATTTTTTCACTTTGAATATTGCTGAAGCGTTTGTCACCTGGTAGTATTTGGTATTCCACAGTTCGATTGTTATGTTATATTCGCCTGCTGCAAAATTCTTCAATGGGAGTTTGGTACCGTCACGCACATAAACAGTTTTCTTTTGAATTAATGTGTTATTCATGTCTTTTATATATAAGTATGCCTGATTTGAATATTCGCCCGGATTTATATTAACAATAATTTGTCCGTTTTGACCGTAATAAACTTCAGCAATACTTAATGATATGTTTAGAGGTCTTTTATCCACAGTATAGTTTGTATGGAATATTGCTTTGTTGTAGTCCTCATCCCCTTCGTAGCGTATTTCCAGATCATATGTTCCTGGAATTAAATCAGGAACTTCAATGGTGGCTTTCGTATCCCCGATTTTGGTCGTGTATATGTCGTCATCAAGTCTTAATGTGATGCTGCCGTTTGGCTGGTGAGTGTAGTTTCCGGTCACAGTCATATTGAATTGGGCAACTTCACTGTAGTAGATTTCTTCATATTCCACTTCCATGCTGGAGTTTACTTTTCCAACATCGATTTCTGCTAGTTTGGTGCAGTCCCCTAATGTTGCAGTGACATTATATGACCCTTTAACGTCGCTTTCATTAAATTCAACCGTTGCCTTTCCGTCCACTAACTTTTTAATAATGGGTTTTCCGTTGACATTGAAGTTTATGTAGATATCAGGCAATAGGTTGTAATTTTTATAGAATGTTCCGTTGTCCAATTTTAAGGTTAGGGTAATGTTTGCCTTATCTCCAATGTTTAATGGAAAATAGTTCTGCTCAAAATCCATGATGAAATATTTGTCTATGTCGAAATTGATGTATTTTTCAATATGTTTGTTTGCATCATAATAGTTTAAGGTCACGTTTGCATTTTCTGAATTGAAGATATATGTTGACAATACCTTGTTTAGACTAATCACATATTTTTCATAGTTTGAATTTATGAATATGTTATGGTTTGCTTTTAGATTTCCGTAATTATAGATATTATATGATCCTATGGCAGTATCCCTATTTTTGGGGGTGTTGTTGTCAAAGACACATCTCTCGATTGTCATTTCTCCTTCATTGTAGACCACGCCGAATATTGTACTTCCCTGGTATGTTGACCCTATTCCCTTTGCAAGTGAATTTTTAAATGTGCTGTTTGCTATTATTGCATTTCCATAATTTGAAACGGCCACTCCTCTTGTTGATGAGGAAAGTGATGAGAATGTGGAATTGTTTATGTATAGGTTTCCGTAGTTTTTGATTGCACTTCCAGGACCTCCCTCAAAGCAGGAATCTTCAACAGTTAAATTTGATCCTTGAGGATTTTCAACTGCATTGGAGCATACATTTTTAAAGTTAACGTTTTTGAGGGTAAAATTCACTCCTCCATTAACTTTAAAGAAGTAGTTTTTCAGTTCTCCGTCAATAATTGCATTATCAATTCCTGTAATTGTAACAGGCTGTGTTATTGTTAATTTGGTATTATTTACTCCTGAAAATGTTCCTTTATCAAGATATATTGTACCGTTGTATCTAATGCATTCCAGTGCACAGGCAATTGTTTTCATAGCATCGCTTGGAGAAGTACCCATATTCTCGTCATCACCGTTTATTGCATCCACATGGATTTCTTTTAATTTGATGACGGTAAATCCTTTATTATTTTCTGCAGGGTAATATTTGTCGTTTCCATTATAATAAAGCCTGTAGGTGTAGTCTCCACCGTGTAAGCGTGTAAAGTTCAAATATCCTGTGCCGTTTACGACATTGGTCTTGTAGACTTTGCCGTTCATGAATATGTAAACGTCTGATGAAATGTCATCGTCGAGGGTAATGTTCATGATTACGTCTTCGCCTGAAAGAACGGTTTTTACATATGAAGTCAATGTTGGGGTGTTTTTTATGATGTTGATTGTGCTGGTATTTTTTTCCTGAAGGTAATTGGAATCTCCTTCAAAAATGGCTGTAATGTTGTGGATGCCACGAATCAGGTCTTTAATGACAAATGTTGCAACATTGTTCTCGGTAAGGTTATTGTACTCTATTTCATCTATTATTAGTTTGATATTGCCGTTAACGTTTGTATGGACTTCAATTATTGTATCGCTGTAGATTGTGGTTTCGTTGCACTTAATGTCTAAATATGTAATGTTTCTCATTGGGGAAAAGATTACTGTTTCACTTGCAGGCATGTATTTTGAATCTCCTGAATATGAAACTTCAACAACATATTTGATATCCTCTAATGGGGTCAAATCAATATTTGCGATACCGTTGTTCACATCTTTTATGGTTTCAGCGCCGTTAACGTTGAATGTAATCTGGCCTTCGGCGTCTTCAGGCAATGTGGCTACAATATTTTCCCTTCCTTCAACGTTGAATGACGGCATCTGCCTATCTATAATATTCAGTGTTAATTGTGTGCTTTTATCTCCATATATTACAGTAATTGTCTGTGTGCCCGCTTCCGTTGGGCTATATTTTAGGCAGGCCACGCTATTTTTCAGATTAACGGATTTTGTTCC
Source organism: Methanobrevibacter sp. (assembly GCF_045636185.1). Lineage (GTDB taxonomy): Archaea > Methanobacteriota > Methanobacteria > Methanobacteriales > Methanobacteriaceae > Methanocatella. The sequence continues at coordinate 6,395 of NZ_JAZTXC010000062.1, forward strand.
TTTTGGGGTGGTGAAAGTCACAGTAAAATCATCAATGAAATTGGAATCAAATCTGTAAGTTCCTGTTGAATTGGTGAAGTAATTGAAATCAGCAATTATGTCTACGCTGTCTCCCAATCCGATGCTTGAATTTGAAAGATAAATGTTCGGGGTACAGTCAAAGCCTGCTTCGACTTTGTTCAATAAGAAATTATGATTGAAAATATAGTAATCGTTGAAATTATGATAGATGGTTGCAATGTGTTTTGAAAAATCGTTTTCAGTATGTATTTCTGAAATGGCATAATTGTAGTTCACTCGGTCAAATATTGAAGAATCTATTACAATGTATGAAGAATCTGCATTATTCCAGAATGGATAGGTGGAAACCCCATACAGATAGCAGCCGTCAATATACATTGTCGTGTTCTCACCACTTAAATAAATAACATATTTTGTTGAAATGCTTTTAAACTTACAGTTTGTGAAATAGATGCTGGTATTTGTCGTGTTGAATACGAAAACTGAATCTTTAAAGTCCTGAAAAGTGATATTGACAAATCTGAATGTTGAGTTGCCGTTTATTCCAAATCCGAATGTTTCTCCTTTAAAGATGGTTTTGTCGTTTCCCGCACCGATGACGGTGATAACCTTATCATTTGAGGTGATATTGAAGTCATAGTTCATATAGTCATAGTTGTAATATGTATCGGACCATTTTTTGGTGTATGTTCCTTCCCCAACATATATTGTTATGTCATCATCCATTGACAATGCGTCATTTACTGCTTCGTAAAAGCTGTTATAAACCTTATTTTTGCTTTTTATTCTAAATTCGCCATTGAAAATATAATCAGAGTAATTTTCACTATATCTGGGAACTGTGCTGTTGAAGTCATTCTGTTTTACATATTTGAAGTATAAATCCAGAATTTGCCTGTCGACACGAACGTTAACGTGATAGATATATCCTTCTTCCAGTGTTTCGGTGATTTCATTAATTGCAATGGCATCTGTTGTCGTTAAGTTTTTATATTTTACATTGTCGCCGAATTCAACATTTCTTGGATATAAATATTCAGGATTGGACAGGTTATTTCCGTATCCGTCCTTTGTAAGGGATACATAAATGGTTCCATTGTTGTTTATTAAATCAGCAACGACATCACTGTTTTTTGAAGAAGGATTGTAACCATACCAATTATTCTTAACCACAGCACTGCAGGCAGCTATATTGGAATAACTTACTCCTCCATTAATGAATGTGTTATATGTACATGATCCGCTTGAGCTAAAATCATAGTCAACTCCTGAATTGATAAATTCGTTTCCGGTTATTGGTGCTTTATTGACGGATATTGATTTGCCTATTCCCGCACTATTGTTAACAAAGCTGGAACTTTTAATTTCACCTTGGCTGATTCCACGTTCGGCTATTGCACCACCATATGTTGACCCTCCACCTATGGCTCTGTTGTTTATAAAAAAACTGTCTTTAACATTGAAACTGGATCCTGATTTAAACATGATTGCTCCGCCACCGACATTGCATGAAGCACAGATAGTGTTGTTTATGAAAGTACAGTTGCTAATTGATGTATATGTGTTTGAACTTGTACATATTGCTCCACCACCATCGCTAAGAGCAGTTCCCTTTGTCGTTGTTGTTGAATAAGCGTAATTATTTAAAAGAATGGAATTTTCTAAATAAAGGGAACCAGTGTTGACGTTGATGGCACCGGCTCCGTTTAATGAACCGGTATGGTACCCATTAACTAGAATAACATTTTTAATAACGACTTTTGAATTAACATTGAATATTCTTACAAGATTTTTAGCGTCTATAGTATGGTTGTTACCTTCTATTGTAATTTTTTTATTAAGATTGATTCCTTCCTTAAATAGGATTTCTTCACCCTGTGTATTTTCGTTTAGTGTATAGTTGTTCTGCAAAACTAGAACTCCATTTACGGAAGTATTTTGAATTTCTTCGTTTAAAGTTTGAAAATTTTGAATTTGGGGGGCATTTTGATAGATATCTGTATCATTGCTTTCGGCATGAACCGTTGAACATGATATGAATATGATTAATAAAATGCCTATAAAAAAATATTTCTTTTTCATGATAAATTTCTCCGATTATATTTGAATAATTATAATGTATATTTGTTATATCAAATATTAAAATATTATTGATATTAAATTAGGTGTGTTTTATAATCTAAGATAATGGTGTATGTGGTTATTAATTATGCCGTAAATATATATTTGATAACATTATAGCAATACTGTATGTAGATTCTATAATTTGATTATTTTTATAATTTATTTGATTCATTAACTCTACATTTGACTTGAATTGATTAACAAGGTTTTCTAGATCTTGATGCATTATTGGTGTTAATTCTATTAGCTTTTTATCATCGAAGCTTTATTGATTATTAATTTTTCTGTAATTATTACATATAATTCCCCTATGTCATCGTTATATGATGAAATTAATGGGAAAGTAAATAAGTTTCATTCGTTAATTCTGTATTCGGCAAATTTGAATTTTTGCAGTTGAAATAGTATCAAATATTATTTTCCTATTTTTTTTCATTGTTTTTTAAATCAATAGTTCGCAATCTATATAACATGATTAAATAGGTATTGATTAAAACAATATTTGTGGGAGAGAACAATTTTTCATGTTCTTGCCAAAATTAAAAAAGGTAGGGTGATGGTTAAATTGTGTTTTAGGCTTGTATGGTTAC
>NZ_JAZTXC010000063.1:0-3805 GCF_045636185.1 Methanobrevibacter sp.
TTTTTCAGAAATTGCAAATGAAGCCACTTCAAGCAGAGCCATTAGAGAAGTTAGACCTGCAAATAAAATGCATAAGAAGAACAATGGTCCAATAATGGATGACCAAGGACCCATTACATTAAATACCTTTGGGAAAACAACAAATGCTAAACCGGTTCCTTCAGTAACCAATTCATTGAATGGAATGCCACTGGTTAAAGTCATGAACCCTAAGATTGAGAAGATTCCGATTGCATTGAAGATTTCAAATCCGGAATTGGAAAATGCTACAATCAAAGCATTGTCAGTTAATTTGGAATCCTCAGGAAGGTAGCTTGCATAGGTAAGTGCAATGGACATACCTAAACTAAGTGAAAACACAATCTGACCAAATGCCGCCAACCATACATTCAAATTGGTCAATGCAGACCAATCTGGAGTGAATATCTGAGTATAACCTATTGAAGCGCCAGGTAAGGTCAATGAAAATGCAACAATTATTATGACAATTCCAAGCAGGATAGGAAGTAACATTTTGCTCACTTTACCGATACCCTCATTCAAGTCCTTTTGTACAATGAACCATGAACTTAACCAAACAAGAAGAACGGATATGAAAACCCATGGAACAATCTCAGTAATGCCTGAAAGGGAATCAGATGCATGCAAAACACTAACTGTAAAGAATAAATCCGGATTTGATCCCCATGCCTTGGTAAGACTCAATGCAACATATATCAAGTCCCAAGCAACTACACAAACATAATAGGATGTGATTAGAAATACAACCAATATGATAAACCAAGCAATAGGTTCCAATCTGGATTTAATTGAGAAAAATATTTTAGATAAGGAGGTTTTAAATTTAAAACCTACAGCATATTCAACCAACACAAATGAGATTCCTAAAATAAATAAAGACACGATATAAGGAATCATAAATGATCCTCCACCATTGGAATAAAGGACATTCGGAAAACGCCAAATATTACCTAAACCAACAGCAGAACCAATCATTGCCAAAACAAAAGCAATATTGCTATCCCACACAGACTTTTCATTCGCCATAAAAATCACTACATAAATAATAAAACTACAATAAGAATATATTACTTGAAACTAGTAAATAAAATTTACTTTAATGAATTAAGTGTTGAAAAAATGTGACTTAATTAAAATTTAAAAAACAGTACAAAAAATAGGTCTTTAATAAAAAAATAAAAAATAAAAAAAGAAACTTAAATGGATTTAACCATTTAAGTAAAATTCATATTTAAGCAACTTCTTCAAAAGGTACTTTTTCACCAAGTACTCTTAATCCGATGTACATTACTACAATAGCTACAGGGATTGAGATGTACCATTGGACACCGAATCCTGCTGGGATGTAACCGAATACAATAGCAATTACTGCAACGAACAATGCGTAGTAGATTTGAGTACGTACGTGCTCAATGTGGTTACAGCTTGTACCCATAGAGGATAGAATTGTGGTATCTGAAATTGGTGAACAGTGGTCACCGAAAATAGCACCAGTCAATACACCACTTGTACATACGATTACAAAGCCCATTTCAGGGTTTACTGCCCAAGCAAGAGGAATGGTTAATGGCATTAAAATACTCATAGTACCATATGAAGTACCTGTTGCAAAGGAAATTAAAGCACCTAAAACGAAGATCAAAGTTGGTAAGATGAATATAGGGATTGAACCTGCCAATACACCTACTAAGTAATCAGCAGTACCTAATTCTCCAATAACTCCACCTAAGGACCAAGCGAGCAATAAGATTACACCAGTGATAACGATAGTTTTCATACCGCCTACCCATTCACTGATAGCTTCTTCGATGGACATGATTTTTTGGAGAACAGCCATGAGAATAGCTACAATAGAAGCAAGCAATGCTGCTTGGAACAATGCAACGGATGCGTCAGAAGCGGATAATGCTTCAAATATACCGCTGAAGGATAATGGAGAGGTTTTCATTAAAGTAATTAAAGCTTGGTCTTCTCCACCTAAGATAGTGGTATAACCGCTCCAGTAGAATGCAATAAGTGCACCAACAATCAATACACCAATAGGGATGATTGCATTCCAAACAGATAATTTAATACCTTCAACCGGTTTAACGTCATCAAAACTGGTTGCTTCAAGAGATTCAACTGGTTCATCTTCTTTTCTAGCACGAGCTGCTTTCTCTGCTTTTTTCATTGGTCCAAATTCATAGTAAGTAAGTGCAGAGATAACAATGAAGATTAAGATTAAAATGTTATAGAACCTAAATGGAATGGTTTGTAAAAATATACCGAATCCGCTTACTTGCATTCCAATAGACTCAAAACCTTGGGTAATTAAACTGAGTTCTAAACCAATCCAGGTTGAAATAATAGCAATACCTGCAACAGGAGCTGCAGTTGCGTCTACTACAAATGCTAATTTTTCTCTGGATACGTGAAGTTTGTCCATAACAGGTCTCATGATAGGACCTACAATTAAGGAGTTAGCGTAGTCGTCGAAGAATACACATAATCCTAAAAGTTCTGTGAATAATTGAGCTTTTCTAGGAGTGTCAGCACGTTTAGCAAATTCATCTGCTAAAGCTTTTGCACCACCCATCTTGGTTACTAATTGGATAATACCACCAATAAGTAAACATTGAAGGATAATACCTGCATTCCATGGATCAGCCATACAAGAAATAATTTGAGTACCCATTGCTAAAAATGCATTGATAGCAGAGCTGATAATGTTTAAATCGTTAACGGATACCATAAATTCTCCAACGAAAACCCCAATAAACAAAGATAAAATAGTCTCTTTGGTTATGAATGCTAAAGCAATAGCCACAAGAGGCGGTAAGAGAGTTAAAATACCGAAACGAACTGCATTATCGTCTCCAGCTGGTGCATTGGTAATTAGCAAGGATAAAACGAAAAGAGCTATTACAGAAATAGCTACAATCAATCCAATTTTTAAATTTCTATTCATTTCCATAATCACACCATTTTGTAAAAAATTAAAAAAATACGAATGAAACGATAAACAAATTTTATTTTAAAAATCCAAAAAAGACATTTTCAGATTAATGAATAAAATTAAAAATCGTTCAACATAATAAGTAAAAATACAACATTTAATAGATTATGCAAAATATTAAACAAAATTTTACTTAGTTAATATATAATATATTTATAAAATTAATATATAAATTTAACTTTAAAATTAAGTAAATTTAGCTTTAAAATTGATTAAAATTAGTAAAATAATATAAAAAAGGAATAAAAAGATAAAAAGAAATAAAAAATAAAAAATGATGAAAATTTAAGAGAATATTTGCTCTAACATCCAGTCAGCATCATATTCCTTAATGTCATCATAGGATTGTCCCATACCCAAGAATAGAATTGGCTTTTTAATGATGTAACCAATTGAAAGTGCAGCACCACCTTTTGAATCGGCATCTGCCTTGGTAAGTATGACACCATCGATATCAATAGCTTCATTGAATTTTCTTGCCTGTTCGGTTGCATCGTTACCTGTTAATGCATCACCTACAAATACAACCAAATCAGGTTTAGAGACCCTACGAATCTTCTTCATCTCATCCATCAAATTGGTGTTTGTTTGCATTCTTCCAGCAGTGTCAATCAATACAAGATCGTTTCCTTTAGCTCTAGCATGCTGAACTGCATCAAATGCTACAGCTGCAGGGTCAGATCCCTTTTCATGCTTGATCAATTTAACACCTAAATTGTCTGCATGATATTGGACTTGTTCAATAGCTCCTGCCCTAAATGTATCTGATGCAGCAATAACTGGAGT
>NZ_JAZTXC010000064.1:0-24745 GCF_045636185.1 Methanobrevibacter sp.
ATTGTTTATAATGCAGATTTATTCTCAGATATTTACATTCAGCACATGGCAGATAATATCAAATCCATGATTAATAATGTTATTGAGTTTCCAGATTATCTCTTAAATGAGGTCAACATTCTTTCGGATAACGAAAAAAAATTACTTTCCAATTTCTGCAAAGGAGAAGATGCGGATGTTGATGAAGATTTATTGATTGCCAGATATTTCCGTCAGCATGCACTTGAAAATCCCGATGCAATTGCTGTTGATGATGGTGTAAATCAGGTTAGCTATGGTGAGCTTGAAAAATCCAGTAATTCCATTGCAAATGACTTATTTAAAAATTACAATATTTCTTTAAACAGTCATGTTGGTCTGATATTGCGTCGTAATTATCATTATCCTGAATTGGTTTTGGCCTTAAATAAGATAGGGGCGGTTTTCATTCCAATAGATCCAATATATCCTGCCAAGCGTATTGAACATATGTTGGATATTTCTGAAGCAGAATGCATTATCACTGATAAAGATATTGCAGGCAAATTTGATTTTAATTTGAATACGATTTGTATTGAAGATTTAAATTCTGATGGTGAAGTTGATTTTGAGATAATGGCTACTGGTGAGAATTTATTTTCCATCATGTTTACATCAGGCACCACTGGTCTTCCTAAAGGAGTAAAAGTCACCAATCATCAAGCGACAGGATTATTCGAGTCCTTTAAAAATATTTTTTCTTTTTCTTATGGTGAGATTATTGGCTGTTATTTGAGTTTTAGTTTTATTGCATCTTATGTGATTTTTCTTGCGTTTCTTTTTGGCGGCGGCTGCAGGATATTCAATGAGAATGAGCAGAAAGACATTTTATCATTGATGAAAATTCTTAAAGAGAATCCTATGAACAGTCTGTTTTTACCTCCGGCCCTTGCTGTTCCGATTTTGGAAAGTGGTGATATAAAATTGGATTATCTTGTTTTGGCTGGAGGAAAATTAAAAGAGTTAAGCAAAAGGGAAAGAAACACTCGTTTAATAAATTTTTATGGTACAACTGAAATTATATTTGGAATTACCAAAGTTTATGATTTTAAAGACATCGAAGATGATAATTTGCCTATTGGCAGGCCGGTTACTAATACGAATGTCTATATTTTAGATGAATATGCCAATCAGATGCCTATTGGTGTTCCCGGTGAGATTTGTGTTTCAAGTGATTATATAAGTCCTGGATATTACAATAACTCTGAATTGACAAATGAAGTTTTTGTAGATAATCCTTACTGTGACAGTGAAAAAAATAAAATAATGTATCGTACAGGCGATATTGGTTTTTATAATTTTGATGGGGATATTGAAATCATTGGTCGTGAAGACGACCAGTTGTCTGTTAGAGGATTTCGTATTGAATCTAGTGAAATTCTAAATATTGTTAATGGCATTCCTGAAATTGAAAATGTTTATTTGGATGTGGAAAATGACACTCTTGCTTTATATTACACAACAAATGCTGAAATAGATATTGATTTTATTAAGGGGAAGATAATGGATGAATTGCCAAGTTATATGCTTCCATCACTGTTCATGGAATTGGAAGAGATTCCTCTAAACATGAACGGTAAAATAGACAAGGTAAGATTGAAAAAGATGTCCAAAGTAAACTCCGAGATGGATATTGAAGATGAGGTGCTGGCCGGTGTTGTTGATGCATTTAAAGAGGTTCTAGATGCTGATTTGGTTTTAGTTGATGATAATTTTGTTGAATTGGGTGGAAATTCATTATCTGCAATGAATTTACAAATTTTATTAAGAAAAAAATTTTATGCAAGCATTTCCTCACAGGAGATAATTGAACTTTCAACACCGAATAATATTAGTGATTATATCAAATCTAATTTTAAAGGCACATCATGTATTAATGAGGTTAAATATACTTTTGATGAAGGATGTCCATTGTTAGAATCTCAATTAAATGTTTATTTGGATGAAATGACTCACGATATGGGAACAAAATATAACAATCCGTTTATAATCGAATTTAATAAAAAATATTCTGCCGACCAAATCAGAAATGCTTTAATTAAATTGCTTGATGTGCACCCTATTTTAAAAGGAAGAATAATAATTGGAAAAGACGAAATGCCGTCATGCATTTTCGATGCAAAACCGGAAATCCAAGAAAAATATTTAAATGATATTCAATCTTTTGTAAGACCATTTGATTTGGAAAAATGCTTATCCAGATTTTTAATAATGGTTGAAGAGGATTCTACCAAGTTATGCATGGATATTCATCATGTGATTTTCGACGGTTCATCCATCAATATTCTGTTAAATGATTTATATTCTATATTAGATGGTAAAAATGTTGATTTTGTTGATGATGGAATTTTAAGACAAATTTCATTTGAGGAAGATCTCCCTTCAGATTATATGGATGAGGCTAAAACTTTCATGACCAATATGCTGGCTGATAGGGATGAAGTTCAGGAATTAATGCCTAGCATTGGTGGTGATGCGGAATTTAATTATATAAATACGTTTGATATTGATGGAAATGAACTGAATGGTTTTTTACGAGATCATTCCATTACCCGTAATCAATTTTTTTCAAGTGTTTTTGCATATACATTATCCAGATTTACAGGTTCTTCCAAAGTTCTTTTCCATATTCTTGAAGACGGTAGGGGTAACATTGACCTTTTCCAATCAGTGGGAATGTTTGTCAAAACATTACCTATTATCATAGATTGCAAAAATCAAGCTGTTGATTCCTTTTTAGAATATTCCAGTGGTTTGGTAAATACTGTTATGAAGTATGACATGTATCCTTTCCGTTTATTGGCTAATGAATTTGACTTGAATTTTGACATTTCATTCCAATATGCCCATAATCTGTTTTCCACTTTACTGGATAAAGATGAATATGGATATTGTGTAAATGATTTAGAACATGACCCTGAAGGTGATTTATCATTCTATATTTTTGATGTTGAAGATGATAAGTTAGGAATCAGAATTTTATACTCAGATAAATTCTCAAACACTTTCATTGAGACTTTTACTAAAACATACATGTTAATTTTACAGGAAATGCTCAATGTTTGCAAACTCGAAGAGATCAATTACATTGGCGATGAGGATATAAATCTTTTGGATAGTTATAATGATACAGAATATGGTCTGGTTTATGATGATGTTTTGGATGCTTTTAATGATAATTTGGCCCAATATCCTGATAGTCCTCTAGTGTCTATGGATAATAATGTTTATAGTCATGCTGAAAGTGCTTTTATCTCATATGAGATTGCAAAATTATTAAAGCAATCTGAAATTAAGGTTAATGATTGTGTTGCATTTGTATGTGAACGTTCTGAAAGCTATTTATTCAATATTTTATCAATTTTATCTATTGGTGCTGTTCCTGTTCCTATAGACAATAACCTTCCGGAAGAAAGAAAAGAATTCATGATAAAAGACTCCAATTCAAAAGTGATTATTGTTGATGATGATAATGAGGCCAGTTTATGCGATTTGTCTGATGATATAACTATTTTAAATGTATCTCGCATTCTTGAAGGCGATATTGGTACTTTATCATATTTACCTTTTGTTCATGGTGATTTGGCAGGAATTCTTTATACTAGTGGTACTACAGGTATTCCTAAAGGTGTTAAAATTACTAGAAAAGCTGTTCTTAACTTATCTGCCCATTATACTGATGCTCAAAATTTAACCGAAGAAGATGTTTACGCATTATATACATCAATAGGTTTTGATGCAGGATATAAATCAATATTTAAAGTCTTATATTCTGGTGCCCAATTAGTAATCATACCTGAAGATATTAAATACGATATGAATAAGTTAAATGAATATTTAATCAAAAATAATGTGGGACATGTATTCATAACTACTCAGGTAAGTAAACTGTTCATGCAGAGTGCAAATAATACTTCATTGAAGGTTTTATCAGTGGGTGGAGAGAAATTGGGTGAATTTGAAAGTCCGGATGATTATGTTGTGATGGATGATTATGGTCCTACAGAAGCATTTGCGTTTATAACTTCAATAGATATCTCTAAAAAGATTGATGACTCTTCAATAGGTATCTTAAATTGCAACTCCAAAGCATATGTTCTGGATGAGGAAGGCAGACATGTACCTTGTGGTGCTGTTGGAGAATTATATTTAGCGGGTTATCAGATAGCGGACGGGTATTTGAACCGTGAAGAGGAAAATGCAAAATCATTTGTTGATAATCCTTTTGATGGCGGCATAATGTATCGTACGGGCGATATGGTAAGAATGCTTCCGGATAATACTCTAGCTATTGTCGGCCGTCAGGACAGTCAGGTTAAAATCAGAGGAAACCGTGTAGAGCTTACTGAAGTGGAATCAGTAATCAGAAATTGTGATATTGTAGAGGATGTTACTGTTCAAACTGTTGATAATAACGGAAATAATGAACTGGTTTCCTATGTTGTTGTATCTGGTGAATTGGAAGGTAAAGAATTGGCAGATGTTATTTGTGAATATGTACATACTCGAAAACCGGATTATATGGTGCCTTCATATGTAATTGCTTTGGATAAAATTCCATTGAATGTTAATGGTAAAGTAGATAAACATGCTCTGCCTGAAGTTGATATCAGTTCTTTAGCTGTGGAGTATGTTGCCCCGACTAATGAAACTGAAGAACAAATTGTCGCTGCATTTGAAGTTGTATTTAATCAAAAAGACATTGGATTAAATGATGACTTTATTCGTATGGGTGGAGATTCTATTATTGCTATTCGTCTTATTTCATTGCTTGAAAAAGATGGCCTTTCCTGTAGTGCTAGGGATATATTAAATTATAAAACTCCTTATTTAATTGCACAAAATGTTGAAAAGATCTCTAAAAAATCATATGATGCAACAGTAGGTGAAGTGGATTTATTACCTATACAAAGTTATTTCTTTGATCAAATCAACAGCAATGAATTCACACAGGAATTTGTCCTAAAATCTAAAGATAATCTGGATTTGGATACTTTACAAAGTGCTTTTGATGAGTTAACCAATGTTCATGACATGCTAAGGTCAACATACAAATATGACAATGATAATGTTATTCAAGAAGTTTTACCATTGGATAGTCATGTTTGTGAAATTAAAGAATATGTGGCCGATGATTTAAACAAAACAATTAAAAATATCATTAATGAATCTAAAAAATCACTTGACATTGGTAGTAATTTGATTAAAATCAGCTTAATCCGTCATGGCAGTGAATCTTATGTTGTTTTCGTTATTCATCATTTAATTATTGACGGTATCAGCTGGAGTATTCTAATTGATGATTTGACTTACATTATAAACCAGATTAAAGATAATGGTGAAATTAATCTTTCAAGACCATATCCTTATAAAAATTGGGTCATGGATGTTAAATCGTTAGTTGGAGATATTTCCGATGTGGAAAAACAGCATTGGACCGCAATTAATAATCTGTTAGATGATTCTCTTATTAGGGGCGAATCTAAAAGATTTAATTTTAATGTCGATGCGAGATTTGATGTGGATAATTTGTTGATGGTATCTGAAGAGGAGTATTTGGCTTTATGTATTGCCCGCGCATATAAAAAGACTTATAATCAGACAGTTATTTTTAATCGTGAGTCTTATGGTCGTGATGAAAGTTTAGCTGATGTGAGTGGAACTGTTGGTTGGTTTACTAGTCAATTCCCTGTTTCTGTCGATACAAATAATAATTATGATGTTGTTTCATTGATGGGTGATGTTTATAGTATTAAAGAAGCATTTAAAGGCGTTGATTATTTAGGTTTGAATTATGAATCTTTAATTTATACAACTAATGAATTGGAATATAAACATTGTCCAGTTACTTTTAATTTCTTAAGCGGCGAGTTTTCATTTGAAAATGAATTATTTAAATCTATTAATCTGGAATTATTTAAATGGGGCGAATTTGAATTAGATGATTCGGACCATGTTTCATTTGGTATTAGTCTTAATGTTTCTCGTGTTGATAATCATTATTTTATTAACGGGGAGTATGCTAATGGTACTTATTTGGGAGATAAATTTAGTGAATTTATTGAAAATATAAGATATGAATTGGAATATATTGGAGATTATGATTCAAATGTTGTTTCTTGTTGTCTGTCTGAATCCCAATTAGGTATTTATCTAGATGAAAAGGTTAATGAGATGGGTACAGCATATTCTACACCAGGAATACTTGAATGTCCTAAAGATAGCTCTGTTGGTGAGATTGAAAATGCAATTCATCGATTAATTGATAAGCACCCTGTTTTAATGAGTCGTGTTGTTGAGGGTGATGTGCCTTTACTTGTTTGTGACAGTTATCCATCAATCGAAAAAATAATGTCTGATGATTATTCTGAATTAATTAAACCGTTTAATTTGAATGAATCTTTAGCTAGTTTCTATATTATAAAAAATGATGATGGCCAGTTTATATTTTACGACATGCATCATATTATTAATGATGCTACTAGCCGTACTATCATCAATAAGGAATTAGTTTTGGCTTTAGAAGGTAAATTGGATGATGATGTCGATTTAGGTTTTGTTTATGCTAGTCGTGATTCATTTAATTCCCAATTTGAAAGTATCTATGATGAAGCATATGAATTCTATAGGAATAATCTTTCCGATATTGATGAAACCAGTAATTTATTGGAGGATATTGGTGGTGTTGATAATGCTATTCGACTTCCCATTCATGATATTCGTGAGAATGTTGAGATTTTTTGCCGTAATCATGGAATTACAGTAAGCAATTTCTTCAATGCTGTTTTCGCATATACTTATTCTCGGTTCACTGGCATGAATAAGGTTTATTATAATTTTACTGAGAATGGTCGTCATGAAGATTATACTCAAGATGCTTTAGGCATGTTTGTTCGTACTATCCCAATTATTGTTGATTGTGAAAAAACATCTGTTATCGAGTATCTGTCTGATGTTTCTGATTTGATTTTAGATTCCATGAAATATAGTGTTTATCCGTTCCGTTTACTTGCGCATGAATTTGATTTAAATAATGATGTGTCCTTTGAGTATAATTCGGATTTGAATGATGTTTCCGGTGTTGGTAAGGAATTAATTATTGATGATGTAGGTACTGATTTGGTTTCCGACTTTTTATGTGTGGTTAATAATTTGGATGATGGTTATCTTGTTAATGTAGAATCATGCAGCAAATATTCAAATGATACAATTATCCGCTTTTTAAATGCATTTAATGAAATTTTAAGAGGATTATTAGAATATGATATTCTGTCTGATATTAATTATCTTTCTAATGATGATTTGATTCTTTTAAATGAAATTAATGGTACTGAGCATGATTTGAAATATGATGATGTTTTGGATGCTTTCAATGACAATTTATCCAAATATCCTAACAATCCTCTTGTTTTGGGCGATGACATTTCATATACTTATGCTGAAACAGCTTTCTTGGTTGATAAAATTCAAAAATTACTAAATGATAATGGTATTGGAGTAAATGATAAAGTAAGTGTATTTGTTGAGCGTAATCATTGGATATTATTCTCCAATCTTGCTGTTTTATCTGTTGGTGCTTCATATGTTCCAATTGATGAAAACCATCCTGTTAATCGTATGAAATATATGGTTGAAAATTCCCAGTCAAAAGCAATCATTACTACAAATCATTTCCAAAATCGTGTAGATGAACTCATTGAAGAATTGGATTCGACCCCAATAGTCATTAATGTTTCATCCTTAACTGAGGATGTGAGGAAGTTAAATAGCTTAACTTATCATAATCCAACGGATAATGATGTGGCATGTATTTTATTTACTTCAGGCACTACTGGAAATCCAAAAGCAGTGCAAGTGGGCAGACATTCAATTGCCAACATGGTTTCATTCTACGCATACAATTCTGAATTCACATCCGATGATGTTTATGGTATTTTTGCATCTGTCGGTTTTGATGTTTCTTTACAACATTATGCTGCTCTTTTAATTGGGGGGTCTGTTATTTGGGTTCCAAATGATATTAAATTTAATATTAGAAAATTAAATGAATATTTCATCAGGTATGGAGTAACCCATACTATTATCACCACTCAGGTTTCAAAATTATTCATCCAAAGTATTGACAATACCTCAATCAAGAATTTATGTGCAGTTGGAGAAAAATTAGGTGCTGTAACCCCACCTGAAAATTATGAATTTTTTGATGTCTATGGTCCAACAGAAGCGACTTCTTCAATGACTTCAATCAATGTTAGGGATAAAATCGATAATTCTTCTGTAGGTGGCCCTGACTGGAATACAAAAATCTATGTTTTGGATTCACATCAAAAAAGAGTTCCTTTTGGCGCAGTAGGAGAATTATATATTTCAGGTTATCAAGTAAGCAAAGGGTATTTGAACAATGCTGAAGCAAACAAAGGAGTATTCTTCAATAATCCATTTGATGGCGAAATCAAGGGTTATGAAACAATGTATAAAACGGGAGATGTTGTACGCTTATTGCCTGATGGAACTGTTGGGTTTATTGGAAGAAATGATTCACAGGTTAAAATTAGGGGAAATCGTGTGGAGCTGTCTGAAATAGAATCGGCAATTCGTGAAATTGAATATGTCAGTGACGTTACTGTGCAGACAGTTAAACATGATGAAAATAATGAAATTGTTGCTTATACTGTTGTAAACAATGATTTGGATGAAATTGAGTTAAAAGATTCAATTTGTGATCATGTTTCTGAACATAAACCTGATTATATGGTTCCATCATATGTTATCAAATTGGATGAGATTCCTTTAAATGTTAATGGTAAAGTAGATAAGCGTGCTTTGCCTGAAATCAATCTGACCAGTTTGCGTGCTGAATATGTGGCTCCAAGAAACAAAGTAGAAAAGGATATTGTTGACGCATTTGAAAAGGTATTCGGTCAGAATAAGATTAGTATTTATGATGATTTCACACGGCTAGGGGGAGATTCGCTCACGGCAATCAACTTATTGACAATTCTTGGAGATTATAATCTTTCTGCAGGCGATATTTTAAGTCTACGTACTCCTCACGCTATTGCTGATGTCATTAATAAAAATAATGTTGAATTTGATTTGGATGTTTATTCTATAGATTCAGGATGTCCTCTAAATGAATATCAGTTGAATGTTTATCTGGACATTGTTGTAAATGAAAAAACAGATGCCTATCTTATTCCAATTAATATGGAATTTTCAAATGATTATTCTTTAAATGAAATAATAGCTGGATTAAATGAGATGTTTGAAATCCATCCTATCTTGAACATGTGTATTAGTGATGAATATGATGTTCCGTATATGGTGGGGAATTCTAAACCTGATGTTATTGTCGAGTCTGGTGTCGATGATGATTTTATTTTGGAATTTTTAACTCGGTCCTTTGATTTGCATAAGAGTCTCTGCAGATTTTTAGTAATTGAAAATGATGATTCTTATGAATTGTACGCCGTTTTCCACCATATCCTTTGTGATGCAAGGTCCTGTGTTGTATTTAAAGAGAATTTGCTAGCTGTTCTTAATGGACAAAGCCTTGAAGTTGATGATTCCTTCTTAAAGGTTTCAGCATTTACACAACAAATACAAGAATCCGAAATTTTCACTAAAGCCAGTGATTTTTACGACAATATGCTTGTTGAAAGTAATGAAGTAGGCGGTTTGCTGGATAGTATCAATGCAGATGGGCCTGGTACAGCACAAATTGGCTTGGATTTAGACAGTAGTATATTCCTAAATCAGACAGAAATTAGTGAAAATGTGTTGTTTACATCTGTTTTTGCTTATACATTGTCCCGTTTCACAGGAAATGACAATGCATTATTCAGTATTCTAGATAACGGCAGGGACAGGTTTGATGATTTTAATGCTTTCGGCATGTATGTGAATACACTTCCATTATTGGCAGATTGCAGTGATAGGGATATTTCATCATTTATTGAATATATGTCTTCTTTAATTTATGAAGTCAAGAGTTATAACTATTATCCGTTCAGATTACTTGCAAAGGAATATGACATTGATGCCAATATTTTATTCCAGTTTATTCCAGAATGGATGGAAAATGATGATGGGAATGTACGTGAAGTTTATGAAAAATTAGGTATTATAAGGAAAATGGATGACTTAATTGCTGATTTGACATTCGAAGTCCTTAAAAAGGACAATGAATATTATTTGAATGTAATATATTGTGATAAATACTCCAAAGAGTTCATTGACCATTTCATTCAGTCATATAAACTGATTCTGCATGGAATACTTGATGTAGATAAGTTAAGTGAGATTAATTATATTTCTGATGATGATATTAAACTTTTAGATGGTTATAATCAGACTGATTGTTCTTTACATTATGATGATATTTTGGATGCATTTAATGATAATTTGCTAAAATATCCTCAAAACGAGCTGGTTTCGTATAAAGATGTTTCCTACAGCTATGCTGAAGGGGCTTATATTGCAGATGTCATTTCCAAAAAATTGCTTGACTTGGGAGTTGAAATGCAGGAATCCATTAGCTTTTTAGTTCCCCGCAGTGAATTGTACATGTTTTGTATTTTGGGAATTATGTCAATTGGGGGCGTTTATGTCCCATTGGATGAAAATCTTCCGGATGAACGCATAAAATTCATGATAAATGATACTGAATCCAAAGTTGTCATTGTCAGTGATGAGACTTATGAGCGCGGATGTGATTTGGCTGAAAACTGTATAATTTTAAACATATCAGATATCATCAAATGTGAAATTAAATCTTTAAGTAAGTTGAATGTTTCTTATGGTGATCTAGCGTGCATATTGTATACAAGTGGAAGTACCGGTATTCCTAAAGGTGTTAAAATCACCAGAAAATCAATTATCAACTTCATCGATTTCCATGTTCATGATTTGGAAATTAGTCATGGTGATGTTTATGGTTTATTTGCTTCCATAGGCTTTGATGTTGCTATGGCTGCAATATTTTCAGCAATCTATTCTGGAGCTTGCCTAAATGTTATTCCTGATGACATAAAATTAAATATAAAATTATTAAATGAGCATATCATCAGACATGATATTACACATTCTTTTATCACTACTCAAATCGCCAAGTTATTCATAAGCGAGATTGAAGAAACTTCATTGAAAGTGCTTGTCTCCGCTGGAGAAAAATTAGGTCAAATGGATGAGATTAGAGATTACAGAATTGTGGATGGATATGGGCCTACTGAAGCTTGTGTATATGTAATTAGTGTGGATACAAAAGATAAAATAGATTATAGTAGTGTGGGGCATGTTCTAATCAACACCAAAGCATATATCTTAGATAAGGAATTTAGGCGGGTGCCAATTGGAGCAGTTGGAGAATTATATTTATCCGGTTACCAGCTTGCTGACGGCTACCTGAACAGGCCTGAAGAAACTAATAAATCATTTTTCAACAATCCATTTGAAGAAAATGATAAATATGGTGGATTATATTGCACTGGTGATGTTGTGAGGTTATTGCCTGATGGAACTTATGGTATTATAGGTCGTCGTGACAGTCAAATAAAAGTCAGAGGAAACCGTATAGAACTATCAGAAGTCGAAGCAGCAATAAGAGAAATGGATATAATTGATGATGTAACTGTTCAGGTTATCAATATAAATGAAAACAATGAATTAATAGCTTATGTAGTATCTGATGAATCCGATGAAGAATATCTTAAAGACTTGGTTTGTGATTATGTGGGTAAACATAAACCTGATTATATGGTGCCTTCATTTGTAATGAAATTGGAAAACATTCCTTTGAATATTAATGGTAAAGTGGACAAACACGCTTTGCCGGATATTGATATGGATAGTCTGCATGAGGATTATGTTGCTCCACGGGATGAAAATGAGGAAGAAATTGTTAAAGCCTTTGAAAATGCATTGAATTTGGATAAAATTGGTATATATGATGATTTTGTTCGTTTGGGTGGAGATTCATTAACTGCAATTAAACTGTTAAATTATATTGAATCTGATGATGTTACTATGGCAGATATCTTTACTTTCCGCACCCCTGAGGCAATTGCAAAGAATATGTCTGAATTTTCTTTTGATTTGGACATTTATTCCTTAGAAGATGGTTGTCCATTGAATTCAGCACAAATCAATGTATTTGCAGATGTAAATATTTATAATAAAAAGAATGCTTACCATGTACCAGGTTATATTTCTATTTCCAAGAAATATGGTCTTGAAAAAATACTGGATTCTTTAGATGAATTATTTGATATGCATCCTATTTTAAGCACACATTTAAGTGAGATGTATGAAACAAATGATGCTGATGTCTCTAATTCGGATTTGCTTAAAGATTTAATAAAAACAGCTGAAAAATTCGGAATAAAAAAAATCATGGATATAGTTAAGAAATATGGAATAAGGGATGTAAAAGGCCTTTATAAAATGCTTAAAATTACTATAAAATTATTTAAAGGAGAATATCCGTATTTGGTAATGGGAGAAAAACCCCAAATTTCAGTAGAATCTAAACTTGATAAAGATATTCTAATTGATTTCTTTGCTGAAAGTTTTGATTTATATAATTATCTGTCTAAGTTTATGATTGTTGAATCTGAAGAATCATATTACTTATTTTATATGATTCACCACATAATTTTTGATGCTATGTCTGCAGGCATATTCAAACGTCAATTAATAACTCTTCTTGATGGGGGCAGCATAGATTTCGATGATACCTTTTTAAAATCATCTGCTTTCACACATCAAATAAAAAATACTGAAAAATTCGATGAAGCCAGTGAATTTTATCAGACTATCCTGTCAGATGTTGATGATGCAGGTATATTGTTAGAAGATAATCCATCAGCTAAAGGATATAAATTATTATCTTATGATTTAAAATTTGATAAAACAACATTCAAATCATTTTTAAGGAATACTGGAATTAGTGAGAATGTATTATTCACCAGTGTATTTTCTTATGCTTTATCCCAATTCGTAAACGGCAATAAAGTCATATTTACAATGATTGAAAATGGAAGAGACAGATTCGACGAAAATTTCATAGGCATGACATCCAATGTAATGCCAGTAGTTATTGACTGCAATAATCAAAGTATCAATTCATATATTGATGATGTTGCAGATACTGTTTATGGGGTATTAAGGCACAGTTATTATCCAATTTTATTACTTTATCAGAAATATAATTTTGAAGTAAATATATTATTCCAATTTGTTCCAAATTGGATTGTGGATGAGTTTACAGAGGATGTTGACAGTATTGGAGATATTGATTCTGAAGAAATTATGAATTATGTCCTCAATAACTTCAGTGATTATTTAACAGAGTTACTTGTTCAGGTTTACCAAAACGGTGATGACTATACATTATTTATCACACATTCAAGAAAGTATTCAGATAAGATGATTGAAGATTTCAAAGATATGTATATGTCAATTTTATCCAACATTATCAATGCAGACATATCTTCTGATTTGAGCGATACCTTAAAATAGTTTTTTGATTTTCAAAAATAAAAAAAGAAAGTATTATTGTCGGGTAATAATACTTATAATGTCACCGTCTTTAAGTTCATAATCACTAGCAACACGCATATTGGATCTGGCATCAACAGCATGCATAAACTTATCACCAATATCAGAATGAACTAAATATGCTAATTGACGAGGATTAGAACCTTTTTTAAGTAAAATTCCATCAGGCAATACATTACCTTTTTGTTCGGTATATTTATGTTCATCCTGAACAGGATAAACGACAATATTCTCAAGCAAATTGAAAATACCATAATTTAATGCATCCTGAATACCTGTGCTTCCATATTTATCCAAAATATTAGTTTGAATATATTCCAGAGCTTTTAACTGATTTGGAGACAATTCATCTTCCTTTAAAATTTCAAAGTGGTCATCACCAGGAATATAACTAATCAATCCAGCCTCATTAGCTCTGACTAATGCTATTTCAGACTCGGCAGATGCCGGAATAACATTAGGATATTTTTCTTTAATTCTTTTGATATTCTCTTCAGAAGTCGGCAAATCAGCCTTATTTGCAACAATCATCATCGGTTTTGCTATTTTTAAGATATTTCTTGTTAATTCAATTAAGTCTTCTTCTTCCCATTTATTATAATCTGGCTCAATTGACCTTTTAGCTTCAATAATATCTTCAATAGTTATTCCTGTACCTGACAATTGATCAAATAATACTTTTGATATATCCAAATGCTCAGCACCGACTTTTCTTATAAGCCTAACCCAATTTCTTGATAGAATTCCATACATCCACATTACTATTTCTTCCTCTAAAAATTCAATGTCTTCAAGAGGGTCATGGCTTCCAGCCTCCACAGGTTGACCTTCAATATCGGTTGAACCTGATGCATCAATAACATGTATGAATACTTTAGCCTGCATTAAATCGTCTAAAAATTTATTTCCTAATCCTTTTCCTTCATGTGCTCCAGGGACTAACCCTGCAACATCTATTAATTCTATAGGAAGCAATCTTTTTCCATCAATACATAATGAATTTCTGGGATTGCATGTAACTCCTAATTCTTTACATGGACAATCTTTAATAACATGAGCAACTGCTTTATTGGCATCAATAGTTGTAAAAGGATAATTTGCCATTTCAACAGTTGATGAAGTTGCAGAATTGAAAAAAGATGATTTTCCTACATTTGGTTTTCCTGTAACTGCAATTTGAAGCATAATAATCACATTATTTATTTAATTTTTAAAATATAAATAGTTTCATGAACTATATTTAAACAATAAGGTGAAAAAATTGGTAAACGAAAAACCCTCTGCAATGTTAATTCGAAAAGGATTTCAAACTTTTCTAACCCAAACTCGAGGAGATACAGAATTTAAAGCAAATTTATTTGATTTAGTTAACCTAGATATAAAAATTAAAGACTTACCCTTTGAATTCAATAATTACAAAATAGTTAACCTGGCAGATATCCATTTAGGACAATGGATAAGCCCAGAATATTTGGATGGCGTTGTCGACTACGTCAATGAACTAAATCCTGACATGATTACATTAACCGGGGATTATGTATCTTACATATTAGAGGGATACGAAGATGCCCTTTTAAATTCATTTAAAAAATTGAAGGCAAAAGACGGCAAATTTGCAGTATTGGGAAATCATGACCACTGGAATGATCCAGAAAAAATTAGAGAAATACTGAAAAATGCAGATGTCGTTGATTTAAGTAATGATGTCTACACAATTGAAAAAAATGGTAAAAAACTTAACATATCTGGCGTTGACAGCTGTACTGTTGGAGCGGACGATATAAATAAAGTACTTGAGAAATTACCTGAAGATGGAGCAAGCATTTTACTAGTTCATGAACCGGATTTCGCAAAAATTTCATCAAAAACAAAAAGATTCGATTTGCAGATGTCCGGCCATTCCCACGGCGGACAGCTTGTAATCCCGGGAGTTGAAACAACACCATTCAGAGCCTCATATTCATTAAAATATCCTGTCGGATTATACAAAGTTGGAGATATGATACAATACACAAGTAAAGGCCTTGGAACAAATACATTTTGGCTTAGAATTAACTGTAAACCTGAAATTACATTATTTTATCTTAAAACAACTAAAAGAAAAAAAATTACAATTGAGGACTAAATGAATATTACAAATGTAATTAAATCAACATTAATGTTTATCATATTTGCAGTTTCAAATATCTTGGTTATCATTGCATCGGATTTAGTATTTGAAAATTTCATTTTGGTAAACTGGATTAATGCAGTCATTATTACCATTGGTGTTGGAATTGCAAATATCATTCTTTGGCCAATACTGGCAAGGTTTCTAATGAAATTTATGATAGTGACGTTCGGCGTTGGCGCATTGATAATTAATTCTGCAATTTTCTATTTAATAACCGTTTTCATTCCAGGGGTTTCATCAGGCAGCATTGAATCATTTATTATTCCTTTAGCAATGGCTATTGTAACCACTTATCTTTCAAACATAGCAAATATTGATTATTATGATTCATACACAGAAAGAATTGGCGATTATGTTAAAAAAAGAAAACCTATTGATAAAAAAACATATCCTGGTCTTATAATGCTTGAAATCGATGGTTTATCAATTGACATACTGAAGGAAGCCATGGATAAAGGCATGATGCCGACAATTAAAAGCTGGATTGAAAGCAATACCCATACATTAAAAGAATGGGAAACTGACCTGTCTTCTCAAACAGGGTCAAGTCAGGCAGGCATATTACATGGAAATAATGAAGATATTGTTGCATATAGATGGGTAGAAAAAGAAAACAATAACCAGATAATGATTTCGGGAAAGTTAGCTCATGCTCCAATAATTGAAAAAAGAATATCCGACGGAAATGGTCTTTTAAGTGACAATGGAGTTAGCATAACCAATATGTTTACTGGAGACAGCATAGAACCTATCCTGACATCATCAAGATTTAAAGTATTTACAAATATGTATACCAATTCTTTAGAAGTTGTATTTTTGGATGCATATTCGTTTCAAAGAGTATTTATATTGTTTTTATGGGAAATAATAGTCGAATTAAGGTCACAGCTAAGGCACTATACTCAAAATATCCAGCCAAGACTCAAAAGAACCCTTCTTTATGCTACAATTAGAGCAGGCTCAAATGTATTATTACGTGAAATAGCTACAGAAACATTGATTGGACATATGTCCAAAGGAGAAATAAACAGTGCTTACGCAAGTTATGTTGGATATGATGAAGTAGCGCATCATTCCGGCATTCGTGACAATGACGTGTGGAATGTTTTAAAGCAAATCGATCTGGAATTTAAAAGGCTTCAAAAAGCCGAAAAAAATACTGAGAGAAAGTATGAGTTTGTAGTATTGTCTGACCATGGTCAAGGTACAGGATGGACATTCAAGCAGAAATACGGAATTACTTTAGCAGATTATGTCAGAAGACTACTGCCTGATGATATGATGGCCTATGAAAAACATACAATGATTTCCGATCACTTTAGAGATGCATATATTCCAGAAAACAAGCAGATTGGAACCATAATTGATAAAGTGGATGACATTAAAAGTCCAGATTTCTTTTCCGAAAAGGTAGATAATTTAAAAGACAGAATGCCGGATTTTATTAATCTAGAACGTAATGAAAATTTTAGAAAAAGATATAACAGCGATTTAGATTATATTACAAAGCATGACAGCCAAGAACAAACCACTAAAAAAGCTGAAAAATCCACATTAATTGTTTTAGGCTCCGGAAATATGGGATTGATTTATTTGACCCAATGGCACAGACGCCTTTATTACGAAGAAATAATATCCTTATTCCCTAATTTAATTCCAGGACTGGTAAAACACGAAGGAATTGGATTTGCTTTAGTTAATTCATATACTAATGGACCAATGGTTATTGGAGCAAATGGTATTTATTATTTAAATAATGATAAGATAGTTGGCGAAAATCCATTGGAAAACTTTGGAAAAAATGCAGCAATGCACTTGAAAAGACATAATGAGTTTAAACATATGCCGGACATTATGGTAAATAGCTTTTATAATCCAAAAAATGAAGAAATATGTTCATTTGAAGAGCTGATAGGCAGCCACGGAGGTCTTGGAGGAAGCCAAACAAGACCATTTATTCTGTATCCTTCATATTGGAAAGATCCTGGGGAGTTAGTAGGTGCAAAATCCATTTATGATTTCTTAAAAGAAGAATTGGAAAATTTAAAAAATTCGTGAAAGCCAATAATCAAAAATTTCATCCATATCTTCATCAAAACCAATGGTTTTAGATTCATTTTCTTTAATTGCACCAGGAAAACTTCTATTTATTCTAATTAAAGTTGCATTTTCATTATCATATGTCCACTGTTCAAATGGATATTTAATAATTGATGGAGTATTGTAACCAACACCCAATTCCAAAAATACTACTTTATTACCATTAATTTTAGATAAAAAATCAGCATACCTGTTGTTTGCTTCATACCATTTTTCATCCTGAACAAAGAGATTATCCTTCCTAAGATTTGTTTCCATTTCAGCTCCACAAATCGGACACATTGGAATTAAATCTGGCGGAATTCTACAGTCAACAGTCCTTTCAACCATTTCCCTAATCAAATCCTCATTATAATACAGCTTATCATGACAGGCTTCACCGCACTGCAACAGCCCGTAATCTCCCTGTGTTGCAAAAATCCTTTTATCTTCAAAGCCATTAATCCAAAATTGATGTTCCACATTTGTTGTAATGACAAAATAATCTTTATTTTCAACCAATTTCAATAATTTTTGATATAAATCAGTTTTTCCAACCTGAAATCTATTAAGAATAATATGCTTTGCCCAGTATGCCCATTTTTCTTCTGAAGTTTTAAAAGGATAGAAACCTGAGGAGTACATATCCGTCATAGAATACTTCTTAATGAATTCCTGAAAATTATCTGTAAAACGTTTGCCAGAATATTCAATTCCTGCAGCTGCCGATAATCCTGCACCCGCACCAATTACAATAAAATCCCCATCATCAATAGCTTCTTTAGCTCTGTCAAGTCTTTGAACAAAACGGTCCATTTAATCACCAAACAATAATTCATTATAAATTAAATATGCATCATCACTAAAGACATTGAAAATTATATGCTCCAAAGAAGTTTCTTTAGAGTTCAGGTAGTCATTAACTGTCCTAATTGCGATTTCTGCTGCTTCTTTTTTAGGAAAATTAAAAACTCCTGTTGAAATACTGCAAAATGCAATTGATTTTAGATTATATGAACTGGCCAGCTCCAAACAGGAATTATAACAACTTGCAAGTTTTTTACAATCCAAATCTGTTGGTTTTGAACCAGAAGGAATAGCTGGACCAACAGTGTGAATTACATATTTTGAAGCTAAATTATATCCTTTTGTAATTTTAGCCCCGCCAACATCTTCAGATTTACCTTGAGCTTTCATTATCTTGTTACATTCCAGTCTTAATTGAACACCACTGGCTGAGTGGATAATATTGTCAATACAATTATGCAACGGAATAAAACAGCCCAATAATTGAGAATTAGCTGCATTAACAATTGCATCAACTTTTAGTTCCACGATATCGCCCTGCCACAGCATTAATTTGCCTTTTGATTCTTCAATATCATCAGCTGAAACCAAATTCCTTGATAATGTCTCATTTGTTAAATATTCATCCTGAACTTTAAGAAATTCTTCACTGATTGGTTTGGCCGGTCTTACATTCATTAATGAACGAAGCAAATTCTTTTTATCACCAATATCAGAAGGAATACAAATTAATTCATCACTCTCATCGATTAGATAACTCAAAAGAAAGTCTATTTGTTGATTCTGATTCAATGCAATCACCATTATTTAATCTTATTGTCAACATCAATTAAATTGTTTTTGTAACTATGGGGTAACATTAATATATTTAATTATTTAAAAAAGTTAAATATGTAAAAAACACTAGAAATTGAGGATTAATATGAGTGGAAAAATATTTATCATTGGAATTGGACCCGGTGCAGAAGAATATCTAACTTTAAAAGCAGTTGAATGTGTGAAAAACTGCGATTATACAGTAGGAAGTACCCGTGCCATTGATTTATTTAGTGATGTTAAAAATACCATAGCATTTAATGTTAAAGATTTAGTTGGCAAATTGGAAGAAGGTGTTGATTTAGCAGTAGATGGAAATAGTGTTGCCATTTTATCAACAGGTGATCCTGGTTTTTCTGGTGTTTTAAATACTGTTTTGAGAATTTCAAAGGAAAAAGGATTTCCAAAAGAAGACATTGAAGTAATTCCTGGAATCAGCTCACTTCAGCTTGCAGCCGCCAGAAGGCATATCCAGTGGGACAATGCCAATGTCATGACATTCCATGGCAGAGAAAATATTGAAGACATATTAGAAGTCATTGATAATGGAAAAGTAACCATTGCCCTCCCTTCAAGAAAAGTCAAGGATATGGCACAGTTTTTACTTGATAATGGAGTCAGTGCAGACCGCCAAGTTACAGTCTGTGAGAGACTTTCATATCCTGACGAAAAAATTGTCTCAACATCACTGAAAAATATTGCGACAAGTGAATTTACCTATATGTGCATTATGATAATAGAAAAGAAAAATTAATGTCCAAAATTCATTTTAAATAATATTTATCTTTTATATTTTAAATCAAAACATTTATAAAATTTTAATCATAGTTTAAGTGTTAATTTATTAGAAAAATTAACGGATGGTTGATACTATGATTAGAAAAATAAGCATAATAATTTTCATTTTCTTAACTATTTTTTTAATTGGAGCTGCTTCAGCAACAGAATTAGAAAATGAAACGATACCGCTGCAAAGCGAATCACAGGAAAACATCCATATTGAAACTCAGGATGTAGAAATGTTTTATAAAGATGGAACTCGATTTAGGGCTGAAATTCGAGATATGAATGAAAATCCGCTAAATAATACTCAATTAACATTTGGAATGAATAATGTAAGTTATCAACGCCAAACTAATGAAAATGGTGAAGCATCAATTGCTCTTAACTTAAATAGCGGGAAATACAATGTTACTACGACCGCAAATGGAATATCTGTAAAAAATACTGTTAATATAAAAAGCACAATCTATTCAGACGATGTGGTGAAAATCTATAGAAATTCTACCCAATATTATGCCAAATTTCTAAAAAGCACAGGTGAAGATTTGAAAAACACAGATGTGACATTCAATATTAATGGTGTTTTTTATACAAGAACAACAAACGAAAGTGGAATAGCTAAACTAAATATAAATTTAGAGCAAGGAAAATATATTATAACAGCAATTAATAGAATAACTGGAGAAATGACCAGTAATAACATCACAGTACTCCCCACAATTACAAACAATAATGATATTATCAAATATTACAGAAACGGAACAAAATACACTGTAACCATACTTGAGAAAAACGGCACGATTACGGGGCGATGCCATGATGTTGAGTTCAATATAAATGGAGTATTTTACCATAGACAAACAAATGATTTGGGAGTTGCAAGTCTCAATCTGAATTTGAATCCTGGAAATTATATCATAACAGCAAACTATGAGGGATGCATGGTTTCAAATAATATTAAGATATTGCCTACATTAACAGCCAGCAACATAGAAATGGAATATCGCGACGGCACTAAATTTATAGTTCATGTGGTTGATGGAAGCGGCAAACCCAATGCATATGAAAAAGTAACTTTTAACCTGAATGGTGTATTTTATACAAGAACTACAAATGAAAACGGGAAAGCAAGTTTAAATATAAATCTTCAGCCAGGAGAATACGTCATAACTTCTGAAAATAATGGACTTTACATATCAAACAGCATTAAAATTAATCAGCAAAGGGAAAAAGAAGCAATAAAAAATACTGAATTCACATATGAAATAAAAATTCCAAGTTATGTGAACGTTACATTTCCTTATGTTTATTCAAGTGCACATACAATAAAAAGTGGCATAGACGGCATTATTAGAATGGAAAAAGAATTATTGCTTGAAATTCAAATAGGATATAAACATTATTTCTTTTCAACAGCATATATGCCGGAATATAATGCCGAATATCTTGGAAATGAATATTATCTATTGCCTTTTGACAACAGCCAAATGCAGCATAGTTATTCCTATGAAAAATTAACCGGATACGGAATAATCCTATATAGGACATCGGATTATGTGAATTTTATTTACAGAAATAATTGCACTGACAATATTGAACAGTTTGGAGCATATATTGACAAATCAATCGACAAAAGCGAAATCATCAATTATATTCAAAACGGAGAAAGCAAGGCAAAAATTAAATTCCAAAGTATGGGATTTGATGAAACAGGACTGAAACATACATTATCAATACATTATGGAACAACGACATATTATATTAATCAAAAAAGCTACTTAGAAATATTAGGTGACGATACCGGCAAAATTAGATTTGCAAATACGAAAGAACCAGTTACATTTAATTATTTTGGAAGAAAAATCTCGGGCTATTTGAGTGAAGAAAATATCACTACCAAATTTAATTCAAACAACTGCATTGAATTTGAAAAATCAGAACTAATAACCTACGGATTAAGCATGAAATATAAACAGGATTTTGATGTCCTGCACTCCTTTGCAATAATCAATAAGAAAATTACCAATAATATAGTCGAAGAGTGGATAAATAAAGAAAATGATTATAAAACAAGCGTCGGAATGAAAAGCATATATGCAATGTTTTTAACATCCCTGAATACTGCATACCTAAGCGATAAATTGTCTGACAACTTGACAAAAGATAATGGATTAAAATGGTCTAGAACAAACAATACAGTTATTCTTGGGGGAATGAACTGGAAAGAAACATACCAGCACATTTTAACCCCAGATATGGGAAGATTCATTACTGGATATAACGAAAGCGACATTATTAAATTCCGTTTTGTCAACTCCATCATGTTATCTAAAATCGAACAAGCATCATTAATGCCGATAGCAAAAGATGCTGATGCTAAAATAACAAGCGTCTTTGATGATGTCTTTAATTCACTAGCTTCATACAAAGCAACTATCGTTTATTATAATAATACAGCAATTATTAGTGATGAAAGCGAAAACTCCAGTTTTATAGTCGATTTGAAAACAGGTTTGGTAACTCCATTATCAATACAAGATGGTTTTACATACAAAGGGATAACAATAACTCGAGACTGCGGATTATGCAGCATCGATAGTATGGCGAAAGAACTTTTGAAATTTGTTAATAATGGAATATTTTGGGGAAATGATATATTGAATTATATAGGAGACAATATACATCCGATAACATCCACTGCGTTAAAAGCAGCCCTAATGGGAAAAGGCATTATTGGAGCCATAATAGGAGGTAGTTTAACTGTTGGATTGACAGTTTTGGGAACAGCATTAGGTATGCAAAGTATTGGAGTATATATTTCCGATAATTTTGTTGACGATAAAGACCGACACAATGCATATGACCATTTCACATTTACTCGACCAGGATATCTGCAAAATGTTAAAATCTATAATATTCCTCATGACGATGGAAGCATGGATTATCTGGAAGTCCCAATAAATAAAGATAACTCATTGAATAGGGATGATGTGAAATATATAAGTAATGGAAACGTTAGAACATTAAGCAGGAATGAGACTTATCAATATTTTACAGAAGAAACATGGGACCCCTTCAATGTTCCACAAAAATACTGGAGATAATATAATGGATTGGGATCAACTAAAAAAAAATTGGTCAAATCAGCCAATAGTCATTAGAATATTGTTAATTCTGCTGATTATAGCATTCATATATGATATGGTTACAGGACAGGCATTTAGCATATTCTTCTCAGTAACATTATTACTGTTCATTATTGCAGAAATTGCATATTGGTTTAAGAATAAAGATTAAAAAAAAGTTTTTAAAGTTAAAATTGAAAAATTTTAACTTATTATATTTTTAAAGTTGAATGGCTTCTTGAACTACTTCATCATTATCTTTATCATCGTAAAGAATGTGAGCTAAGTTTAAAAGTTTTTCTTGACCTTTGACTTCATCTTTAAATAAAGGAACTTCAGCTATATGTTGATCTGCGAATTTTTGATCAATTAAAGCCAAACGTTTTTGCTGCAATTTATGCCTTGAGTGGCAGAAGTCACAATCACAAATATCAGGCATCACCTGATTAACAATAACACTGTCTACAATCATGTCATTTTTTTCCAGTGCTTCAAGTGCCCTTTCTGACTCATAAATAGACATTTCTTCAGGGATTACAACCATCTTAAAGGTTGTTCTGTCAGGATCAGCCAATACTTTTTTAGCTTCATCGATTTGTTCTTTCGTTCTTTTTAAATCTTCAGCAGTTTGCGGATCATCAACTGCATCCATGAAAGGCATGATATTTTTTAATGAATTTGCAACAGATCCTAATTTAGCCTTTGCCATCATCGCTTTACCTACCCATGAATCCATGACTTCAGGGAAGGACAATAATCTTAATGTGTGTCCTGTCGGAGCAGTGTCGAATACTACAACATCATATTCATTAGAAGTCATTACTGATAGGAATACTTCAAATGCAGCAACTTCATCGGCTCCCGGAGAGGAAGATGCTAAATCCATTTGGTCGGTTAAGAAATCAAGACCGCCAAGAGCATCTCCAGAAGCAGAATCCTTTTGAGCTTCAAGTGCCGTTTGTTTTTCTGCCATTGCTTCATCTGGATCTATTTCAACAGCATACAAGTTGGTTTTAATTTCTTTAGGATAATGTCCTATTGGTACTTCCAAAGAATCTGAAAGAGAATGTGCAGGGTCTGTTGATACAATTAATGTTTTTTTACCCTGTTCAGCCAACCATAAAGCAGTAGCTGATGAAATTGAAGTTTTTCCAACACCCCCTTTTCCACCTACAAAAATGAATGTTGTTTTATCTTTGTTAAATTTGAAATAATCTTTAAATGCCAAATAATCACCTCTATTATAAAAATTAATTTTAGTAACTAAATGTTATTTTAATTTGTTATAGTATATAAATTTAGTTATTTTAGAAATATTTGAATCTTCGATTTTCAATACCCAAATTTCATTTTAACAGCCAAAAAATTAAATATAAATAATTAAATA
>NZ_JAZTXC010000065.1:0-21168 GCF_045636185.1 Methanobrevibacter sp.
CTACTTTATGCTTTAATTCATCAAAAATAGAATCAATATAATCTCCATATCTTGTAGTTTCAATTACAAGATCAGGTTTAATTAATTTTAAGCTATTTTTAAGACTCTTATTAGAGGATATTACATTATATCCCCAGTAAATGTCATCTGGTTTATCAGGTGTGACTATTACTTCTTTCTTAGCTATTTTAGCAATCTTAAAGTCATAAATTTCTTTAACAGTAAGTTGCTCTTTGCAGAATGCAAGTTTATCCATACCTATATCAACAAAAGTTCCTTTTTTATTTCTTTTAACAGTGAACCCTTGTCTATAATCGCCGACGTCTGGCTGACTATTCAAAGGATGATGCGGAGTTCTTAGCGGTGGGAGTATTCCTACATGTTTAAGTTCTCTTTTTATTGGAAAAGCTTGTTTCCTCAAATATTGAGGTGTATCCATAAAACTTAAAACTTCAGCCATAAAGGCCCCATCACTTTCTCCATCTTCATTTTTTACATTGTCATCATTATAAATAACAACATTATCTGCTTGAAACACGGCTAAAGCTCTCCCTAAAATCCCTACTTTGTAAGTACGGACCTTGAGATCTTTAGACTCAGAAAGAAACGAATTTGGAATAAATATAGATAGCTCATCTTTATACATCATATATAATATAAATATATAACTATATAAAGATTACCCTACATTTTAGCTTCACTAAAATAGATTTACACATTTTAAGTATTATATCAATTATAATACCTGTAGCTCTTTTTATGCTACCAACTTTTTTATACTCAGAGAATATATTACTATTATATATCAAGTATCTACTATATAAAGGTATTCATTTTTAGAGTGAAAATAGAAAAAAATAGATTTTTCAAAAAAAATTAAATTACTTTTTTAAGTTATGTGGAAGCTCTTATAACAATAACATCAACATTGCGTGATTCTTTAGTATGAAATTCATATATCTTTGGAATTGGAAATGAATATCTGAAAATATGAGTAATATCAAATGATAATTTTTCATAATAATCTATTAGGAATTCTTCGGTTGAAGCCATGTGAAAAGAATACAAAACATCAGGGGAAATTTCATGAGATTTTTTAACAAAATTTAAATCCATACCTTTATCCGCCCTTTTTTGAGATCCGAAAGGTGGATTCTGAAATATGGTATCAACATCAAAGTTATTTTCCAAATCGCAAACATCACTTATAATATAATTAATATTATCTATATCAAATTCTTCACTGCACTGTCTGGCCACATTTATTGCATCCTCATCTATATCGACACCAATGGCTGAATTTGCTCCAAGCAGCATAGAACCAATTGAAAATATTCCGCAACCGCAACCCAAATCCAAAATATTTTTGTTTTCAATATCTCCCAAAGATAATGCATTCCATAACAAATCAGAAGCTATGACAGATGGGGTAGCATACTGCTCAAGTTCCACTTTTGGTTTTGGGTGTGAAGGGATGGATTGAATTCTCATCTCCAGATGTTTTTTGCGAATAATTTTTTTCATAATCAACAAATATATAATTTATAGTAGATATATTTAATATCATAACAAAAAATTACTTTGAGGTTTCAAATGTTTGAAAAAGTATTGATTGCAAATAGAGGAGAAATTGCAATTAGAGTAATGCGGGCTTGTCGTGAGCTCGACATGAAAACAGTGTCTGTTTACTCTGATGCAGATAAAACTTCTCTTTATACAAAATATGCGGATGAAAGTTATCCTTTAGGTAATCCTTCTCCAGCTAAATCTTATTTAAATATTGAAAAAATAATCGATGCTGCACTTGAATCTGGTGCAGATGCAATCCACCCAGGATACGGATTTTTAGCAGAAAATCCAAAATTTGGAGAGGAATGTGAAAAAAATGGAATAAAACTTATCGGACCTAGTGGTAAAGTTATCCACGAGATGGGGGATAAGATTACATCCAAAGCTTTAATGAAAAAAGCAGGAGTGCCAGTTATTGAAGGAACACCTGAAGGCGTATCTGATATTGAAGAAGCGAAAGAAATAGCAAGCCAAATAGGATATCCAGTAATCGTTAAAGCCTCTGCTGGTGGTGGAGGTATCGGTATGCGTGCAGTTTATGAAGAAGAAGAACTTGTACGTGCAATTGAATCCACACAATCCGTTGCAGCTACAAACTTTGGTGATTCAACAGTATTTATTGAAAAATATCTTGAAAAACCAAGACATATTGAATTCCAGCTTTTAGCAGACGAACATGGAAATGTTATTCATGTAGCAGACAGAGAATGTTCTATTCAAAGAAGACATCAAAAACTGCTTGAAGAAGCACCTTCCCCAATCATGACAGAAGAATTAAGGGAACAAATGGGTGGAAGTGCCGTTAAAGCTGCAGAATATATAGGATATACAAGTGCAGGTACTGTAGAGTTCCTATACGACAACGGAAACTACTATTTCCTAGAGATGAACACCCGTATTCAGGTAGAACACCCAATTACCGAACTTGTTACAAACACCGATTTGATTAAGGAACAAATCAAAATTGCAGCAGGTGAAGAATTGAGCTATAGCCAAGAGGACATCAAAGTAAACGGTCATGCTATCGAATGTCGTATCAATGCAGAAGACCCTCTTAATGATTTCTCACCAAACCCTGGTAAAATTACAGGTTACAGATCCCCTGGAGGACCTGGTGTACGTTTAGACAGTGGAGTCTATATGCATTATACAATCCCTACATTTTACGATTCAATGATTTCCAAATTAATTACATATGGAAGAACCCGTGATGATGCAATAAACAGAATGAAAAGAGCACTGGGCGAATACATTATATTAGGTGTAAAAACCACAATTCCATTCCATAAAGCAGTATTAAGAAATCCTAACTTTATCAAAGGAGACTTGAATACACACTTCATCGATACCTATAAGAAAGGTATTGAAAAAGAAATGGACAATGTAATAGCTGAAGATTTAGAATATGTAAACAGACTTAAATCAACATTTATGCCAAGTAAAAAAATAGCTGCAATTTCTGCTGCTGTTGGTTCTTATCAAAATGCTGCTAAGGCTCATATGAATAAAAAATAACTAATGGGGATAACATGCAAAATGAAGTAATCAACATATTAAAGAAAGAAGAAAGATTTTCTGACGAAACTATTGATGAAATCCGTAAAGTTGGAATTAACGATTTTGCAGATATAATCATGGATGTAGGAAAACAAGATACCGAATACATTAAAAGAGATGAAATTCAAAAAGGTCTAAAAACTGAAAAAATTGGAAAAGAAATATACATATATAAAGAGGTCATGTCTACAAATACCGTAGCAAAATTCCTGGCTGAAAATGATGTTGAAAATGGATGTGTTATCCTTTCCGAAAAACAAAGCAAGGCTAAAGGAAGATCAGGAAAACAATGGGAGTCACCATTAGGTGGAATTTGGATGTCCCTTATCATAAAACCACAAATAGACCACTCCAAAATCCCAATGATTACATTAGCTGCTGGTGTTGCAGTTGTTAAAACCCTTGAAAAAATAGGTATCGAAAATGCAGAAATTAAATGGCCAAATGACGTTATGATTAATGATAAAAAGGTTTGTGGAATATTAACCGAAGCAATTACCAAATTCAACATTATTGAAAACATTATTGTGGGTATTGGAATTGATGCCAACTTTGATGTGAATACACTTCCTCAAGAATTGCAGGAGGGAACCACAACATTAGGCCATGAACTAGGCCATAAAATTGATGAAAATGAAGTAATTAGACTTTTACTTGAAGAAATTGAAACAACAATAGATTTAATTTATGAGAACGGATTTGAATTCATGCTCAAAGAATGGAGAAAATATTCTTATTCCATTGGAAAAATCGTAGAAGTTAAAGAACCTTTCAATAAATCCTATGATGCTTATGTTTTAGGCATAAGCAGAGAGGGAGCCCTAGTTGTTGAAAAAATTGATGGAACCTTAGAAAAAGTAATATCTGGAGAATGTATAATTAAAAAGTAAATACAATCTCCCTACATTTATCTTCATTAATAACTAATTCTTCCAAGTTATTAAATGAAGATACTATTTTTTTATTTAATTCAGCCAAATCTAAATTAAAAGCATCACTTGTTGATAAATCAAATCTTATTGTAGCTGATGCACCCGGCATTGATACCGGCGGAATTGTAATTATTCCATGTTCTTTTAATAAGATAAAAGAGAATACAAAAGCCACATCATTATCAGATAAATTATGTGATGCCTTAAGTTCATTAGCCAAATCACTTGGAGTAATCATTACGCCAGTAGGTGTAGCTTTAAAATTATTAAAATTCTGATTTAGTAAATTTAAAAGTTCATCTTTTCTTGAAAAACTCTTTATCAAGTTATCGCCATTGAAATTTTTAATACCATTCAACATTGCAAGCACTGCCGGCGGCTGGGCTTCAAGACCGAATTGATTAACCTTAACCTTAATTTCATCAATTAAATCCTTTCGGCCTGCCATCAATCCTCCTCTGGGACCCGGCATCAGCTTATCTGTACTTGTTATTGAAATATCGGCACCTAAATCACATGCTTTTGGCTGGTTAAAGACAACAGTTCTGAGCCTTGCTCCGGAAGCGTCATCAACCATTACAGGAATATCATTTTCATGTGCCATTTCGATAACTTTTTTGAAATTATCCAAATCAATAACCTTATGGTCCATTGTTGAACCTGTAATAACGACAAGAGAAGTGTTTTCAGGAATTGTAAATTCATCAAACTTATCTGTTTCACTATAATTGGCATTGACTAATGCACAGCTCCTTGGAATGGATGGGTGTGCAGGCAACTCTGCCAAATAATGAACTACATTAGTATTTTTACTTACAAGAGTTAATATGGTTGCAAGAATTCCAGAAGAAGTTCTATTTAAAGGAAGAACCTTTTCGCCACCGAGATGTTCGATTCCAACTTTCTGAAGTTCCTCTTCAAAAATAGCCGGTCCGACATAAGTCTCCAAAAGATTAATCTCTGAAGGAGATGCGATAAATCCTCCGGACAAACCGGTCAGATCATATAAAGAATCACGGGATTTATTCAAAACCCAATCCTTAATGATGACAAGGGCATTTTCCCTTTTCTTAACTTCATCTAAAGAATTGTTTACAATCATCTAGACATCATCCAATTCTAATTTCATGTCTGCAAAAGCTTCAAGGAATGGTTTTAAATCTTTTTCAGTTAATGGAATTGAAGTGTACTGTTCTTCTTCAGGTTCTTCATAAGAGTATTCGGCATCAAGCACTTTTCCCTCAGGAGTAATCCAGATCATTAAACTGTCACTGACAGTATCGCTTTTTTTAGTTGGCGGGAAAAATATTTCAAATGAAGTACCTAATTGAGGGAAGAATTTTTCTTTTTCCTCTTCGGTTTTGTTACATTTTTTGATTTTTCTAATTCTTGATTTTAATCTTTTTTCTGCAAGTTCATTTATATCTGACATTTTAAAAAACTCCATAATTTAAATCAGTTATAACTATTTTTAAAATTATAATATATAAATAGTATAGATTAGTCATATAGACTATTGCCCTTACTGTCCATAGCTACAATAAGTGGACCGAAGTCTTTGACTTTTAAATTCCATATTGCTTCAGGCATTCCCAAATCCAACCAGTCAACGCTTTCTATTTCCTCAACAGCATCTACATATAAAGCAGCGCAACCTCCGGTTGCAACTACATAAACCGCTTCATTTTCAACTAATGCTTCACGAACGCTATCGTCCATACCGCCTTTTCCAATTACAATTTTTGCACCCATTGCAATTACATCGCTTTGATATGGATTCATACGCATGGAAGTGGTTGGCCCGATAGCCACCATTTTATAGTCTTCACCCTCTTCTTTTATAATTGGGCCTGCATGGAAAATAGCTGCTCCTTCAATATCTCTTGGGGCACCTTCTTCAAGTATTCTTTTATGTGCCTGATCTCTTGCAGTCAATATGTTTCCAGTCAAACTAATAACATCACCAATTTTCAAATCGGCAACACTTTCATTTTTAATCGGTACATTAATTTTTTTCTCCATTTATACACCTTATTTTTAAGTAAAATATATTATTTAAAAAAGTCATAATTAAATATGTTATATAAATTATTTAGATTTAATATTATTTAAAGTAGTGATTAATATGTCAAGTATGAGCAGTGTTGCCGGATTATCAAAATACATAAAAACACTTCCAAGAACCAGGTCTTCTGCAATTGCAATATGCATTTTAAGTTTCCTGACTGGAGTGTTATATTGCGTTATAAATCCTCAGGATAGCCTAACAGAAAATTTTTTCCTTGAAGGATTGTGCACATTCATGATATTTGGTATTGCTTCTATTTTAAGCGGCAGCCTTAACCAATACGGAGTTAAGGTACTTCATGGGATAAACCTGAAAATGAAGCATTCAATGTTTCTATCACTTGTTTCTATGTTTTTTATCTGTTCCACACTACTCATTGGCGGATTTATCGCACTAATAATTCATGAATATTTATATGTTAATTCATTGCTATTTGGTTGTGTGATTGTTTATGGATTTAATACATTGGTATTGTGGAGTACAACCCAAATAGGATTTACAAAATCCGCAATCATAGGATTAATCCAGCCTATATTAATTTTAACTATGCTCGTTTTACTGTTATTCCTATGGAGTGACCCATCAATATTTTCAACTTCCATAATAATAAGCACAATAATAAAAACGGTAGTTGCATGTATCATATTCATTTTGGCAATATATTCATTTATTTCAATAATATCATCACCTTTAAAGAAAAATCTGAATATAGGAATGTTGGATTTATTAAGTTTATTTATTATGCACATGAACGAAGGATCAAACCTTTTAGAATCCACTTTTGAAGATATGGGTGAATCAATTGATACTGTAGTTACATTCATTAGTTTCAAGGGAAAGAACGGCATCAAATCACTGTTCATATCCCCATCTGTCCATCCCGGACCTTTAGGAAATATCGGCGGTTCCAATATGCCTACAATTCTTGCCAACAAATTCGACCATTTCACAATGGTGGCTCATGGTCCATCCACACACGATTTTAACCCAATATCCGTTAGTGAGATAGATAAGATTGAAAAATGCGTGAGAGACGGATTGAATGAAATAAAATACAGCAAAACTGCAAGCAAATTTAAAAGATATTCACATAATGCAGCAAATATAGGAGTTCAGTTCTTTAACAAGGGAATGGTAATATTATCAACTTTCGCCCCGAACGGCAGTGACGATATCGAATTCGGTATCGGCCTTACAATGATGACTCAAAGTATCAGCAAATGTAATGTGAAAGACTCAGTTATTGTGGATTGTCACAATTCATTCACTCCTGAAAGTGGTGAGGTATTGCCTGGAAATCCCGAAGTGTTTGATTTGATAGATGTAATAGATAAAGTTGAATTGGATAATGAAGAATATGATACCATTAAAGTAGGCTGCTGTGCAGATACTATGG
Source organism: Methanobrevibacter sp. (assembly GCF_045636185.1). Lineage (GTDB taxonomy): Archaea > Methanobacteriota > Methanobacteria > Methanobacteriales > Methanobacteriaceae > Methanocatella. The sequence continues at coordinate 7,523 of NZ_JAZTXC010000065.1, forward strand.
AAACCCTGGATAAGCAGGAAGGTATAGGGGAAAGCGGTTTAAAAGTAATGGTTATCGATGTTGCAGGTCAAAGAACAGCATATGTTCTATTTGATTCAAACAATATGGAAATTGGATTCAGACAGGAAATAATCGATGCTACAAAAGACTTGGATATTGATGAAATTGAAGTAATGACAACAGATACACATACAGTCAATACATTATCCAGAGGATATAATCCTGTCGGAATAGAAAAAAGACCTGAAATTATTGAATATGTAATAAAATCTATAAAAATAGCTATTGATGATTTAGAAGAAGTTGAAGTTGGAACTGGAACTAGAAAAATCAAAAACCTTAACACTTTCGGTCCAAAGAATTCAACCGAACTTATCTCAACAATAAGCTCAGTTGTTGCCGTCAGTAAAATAATAGCTCCAGTTTTATTAGTTACCGCATTGGTTATTGTATTTATATGGATATTTTATGGAAATTTACATATAATTGGCTAATATAATCCACACAATAATCCATGTGAAAAAGAAAGGCATGATACAGTCCCATATTTTTTGAGATCTGTCAAGTTCTTCTGATGCGATATTATCTGAAAATTTAAATGAAGCATAAATGAATGCAATACCTAATAACAATCCAACCATATCATTTTTGAATCCCAAGGTACCTACGGAAAATAAACCAGATAATACACCAACAATTATACCCAATACAACATTGATTGATGTAAGTTTAACAGTATCGTCCAAAATATTTCCTCCACAAAATAAATTAAATAGAATAAATATAATTTAATAATTAATAGTATATTAAATTATTGATATTTAAAGGTGTTTAATATGAAAGCAATGTCAAATGTTGACATTTTTACAATTAGCGATGAACTTAATAATTTATTAACCGGTGCTAGAGTAGACAAATCATTCCAACCAAGTAAAGATATTGTTGTTATGAGATTTCACGTGGCTGGAACGGGTAGGGTCGATTTAGTAATGCAATGTGGTTCAAGAATACACACAAGCAAATATCCTCTTGAAAATCCAACGAATCCCCCTACGTTCCCAATGCTTTTAAGAAAAAGAGTTAAAGGAGCCCATGTTGTAAGCGTTACTCAGCACAATTTTGATAGGGTTGTTGAAATTAAAGTTAAAAAAGACAAATACTATACCATTGTTGTGGAGTTATTTGATAAAGGAAATATAATTCTTTTAGATGAAGACAACAATATTATTTTACCCCTTAAAAGAAAACAATTGTCTGCAAGAGACATAAGTTCCAAAAGGGAATATGTTTTTCCTGAAGAAAGAGGAATCAATCCTATAAGCATTACTGAAGAGAGATTTAAAGAGATACTTACAGAAAATGACAGTGATGTAGTAAGAACCCTTGCAGTCAACGGTTTTGGAAGCCTATATGCTGAAGAGATTATTGAAAGAGCAAACAAGTACACAAAAATTGATAAAAATACATCAAATAATGATTTAACCGATGAGCAGATATCCGCATTATATAAATCCATAAAAGAGCTGTTTAACATTCTTAAAAATGAAGAATACAAACCGCAAATTGTCAAGGACGGAAGAAAAGAGGATGTCGTTCCGCTGGATTTAGTGAAATATGACGGTTTTGAAAAGGAAGAGTATGAAAACTTCAACGAGGCCTGCGATGAATTCTATTCCAAAAAAGTCAATACTGACATAAAGGACATCAAGGAAAAAGCATGGAATAAAAAAGTAAACAAGTTCGAAAAAAGATTACGTTTACAAGAAGAAACCCTCGATAATTTTAATAAAACAATTGAAACTAGCCAACATAAGGGAGAGTTAATTTATTCTAATTACACAGCCATTGAAAATATAATAAATGTTGTTAACTCAGCTATAAGTAAAGACTATTCATTTAAAGAAATAGGTAAAACCCTCAAAAAGGCAAAAGAGGACGGTATGGATGAAGCCCAAATTTTTGAATCCATTGATAAGATGGGCATTCTAACATTGAAAATCGAAGATACATCCGTAACTATAGATCCAAAATTATCAATACCAGAAAATGCGGAAAGCTATTATGAAAAAGCTAAAAAAGCGAAAAGAAAAACCAAAGGTGCAATAATAGCTATTGAAAATACCAAAAAGCAACTTGAAGAAGTCAAGTCCAAAAAAGAGCTTGCAATGGAAAACATCGCAATACCTAAAAAGAGAGAAAAGAAAAATCTTAAATGGTATGAGAAATTGCACTGGTTTGTTACTTCAGACAATACTCTGGTAGTTGCCGGACGTGATGCGGGAACTAATGAGGCTATTGTGAAAAAATACTTGGACAATAATGATATCTATCTGCATGCAGACATACACGGCGCATCATCAACAGTAGTTAAATTAGAAGGCAAGTCACTGAATGACACAATCCTTAAAGAATCCGGAGAGTTTGCTGCTTCATATTCATCTGCTTGGTCAAAGGGTTTCACAACACAGGATGTATTTTGGGTCTATCCTGACCAGGTATCAAAAACCCCCGAACCAGGAGAATATTTGTCAAAAGGATCTTTTGTAATAAGAGGAAACCGTAATTTCATAAGAAGTGCAAGAGTAAAAATAGCTATCGGAATAGTTGACTATGAAGGAAAAAGAATTATGGCCGGGCCGGTAGAGGCTCTCGAAGCACACTGTGAAAATTATGTGGTACTGAAACCGGGCTATACCAAAAAAGAAGCAATCGCTAAAAAGATTCTTCATGAAATAAATGAAGATGATTTGATTACACTTGATGAGATAATTAGAGTATTGCCATCAGGAAAATGCGACATAGATAAAGAATATCATCAAAGAAAAAAATATGAAAAGAATTAATCCTGATAATCCTCAGGATTATATTCAAAATATTCATTTGGATTTAAAATAACAGTATTTATTTTTGGATTGAATTGCATTACAAAATTTGCAAATATCGTTGGGTCCTGTTCTATAGGTGGGAAAGTATTGTAATGCATAGGAATGGTGACTTTTGGATTTAACCACATTGAAGCGAGAGCAGCTTCAAAAGGTCCCATTGTAAATTTATCTCCAATAGGAACCATTGCAATATCCGGCTTATAGATATCGCCTATAATTGTTTTCATATCACCGAATAATCCTGTATCACCACAATGGAATATTGAAGTGCCGTCTTCAAAAGTAATTAAAAAGCTGGCTGCAACACCGCCAGGAACCATTTCTTCAACCATATCAATATCAGATGAATGTTTTGCATCAAGCATGGTAAATTTTATGCCTCTGAATACAAAAGAACCACCAATATTCACACCAATATTTTCAATACCCTGTTTGGATAAGAATAAGGATATTTCATGAATAGCTGCGATAGGAGCATTGGTTGAATTGGATATATCTAATGCATCACCTAAATGATCAGAATGTCCGTGAGTAATTAAAATAATATCCGGATTTAATTCTTCCACAGGAACCGGACAAGAAGGGTTATTGCTGATAAAAGGGTCAATTAAAATATGTACATCATCATCGCTTATAATTTCAAAAGCGGAATGACCCAACCATCTAATTTCCATTAAGCAACTCCTCCAATACTATTTAAAATTACAGTTTCATCCAAATTAGAAGCTATATTCCAAGTTTTCTCGAAATCTGCCCTAATATTTGAAATAGATGTCCTGTCATCATAGATTGCACCGTATTCTGAATTTCCAACTGTGTAACCATCAGAAATAATCATAGCATGAGAATCGTCTGCAATTAGATTAATTGCATGTACTTTAGGTACTGTTTTAATATGAACTCCTTGTTTTAAAAGAGATGCTATCAATACAGTATATGAAATATCAGATAAATCAAATTCATCAATGATTACTCTTGAATAAATTGTAGGAACATGAGACAAGAATCTGTCAGACAAATTGTTTAAAGAAGGAATTTCCAACATGATTTCTTTATTTACGCCTACGGCCAATTCTTCAAAAGCATCATTTGAAGTAATTAATGAATTGCCCAATAAAACATTTCCTTTAAGGGAATCTGGAACAGGCAATCTTTCCGGATTATTAATGTCAATTTCAATATCTCTTGGTTGTGAAGCAGGTTTTAAACTAACTTCTGGTTGAGATAAAGCTTTTTTAATTTCTTCAGTCTTATCGGAAGTTTCATTAATGATAGGTACATTTTCATAAATTTGGCTAGTTGAACGTTTTTTAGGTTTTCTAGTAACTTTAATTGGTTTTTCGTATGCAGGAGTGAAATCTAATTCTTTATCAAAATCAACTTCTTTTTCTTCGCGATTTACTACACGCAATACTGCTTTAGATTCATCAACTTCAGAATCATCAAAGAATTCCATTGGAGTTTTAGCGTTTTCTTGTTCAGATTCATAATATTCCCATAAACCACTATCATCGATATTGTCCCCATAGTCATAATCGTCGTTTTCAGCCCTCATTATTAAAGGACCATTACTATCAAAATCAGATTTATTGCCTCTATTGGAAAGAGTTCTAGAGGATTTATTAAAATCTCCTGAATTTAAGAATTCTTTTATGAGACCAGTTGTTTTTTCAGCGTTTGAATCAACAAAATAGCTAATAATCAATATTATTCCCACTATAGCTATTAAAAAACCGACCATTAATAAAACATCTATAAGGTTATATACTAAAACTTCATATGATATAACCAAACCAATTACAAATAAAATAATTCCTGATACAAATTTTAATGTATTTCCCAATTTGTTCACCCTTCATTAATTAATATTCACTCTAATACTATTATTTATTGATAATACTATTAATAAACCTAATGGTTAAAAATGCATAATAATCACTGAAAATTGCTTTGAAAAAAACATATTATATAAAGTTAATACTTTTATGAGTTTAAGTAATATTAATAATATTCAAAAATCTACATTTATATGGTGAAAAAAATGAACTCTATAAAACAATTTATCAAGGAAGAATCAGGACAAGGTGCCGCCGAATACATTTTATTATTTGGAGGAGTAATAGTAATCGCTCTTTTAGCATTGACAATATATAGATCATATATGGAAACAAGTGATAGAAGTTTGAAAGCGAAAGACGACATAATTGATGTGCGCAACACGATATTGGATAATAGAACACATGTTTAAAAAAATAGACAACAAAGGACAAAGTAGTGCAGAAATAATCCTATTAATCGGAGGATTGATGGTCATAATATTATTTGTAGCGTCATACATCACAAATATAATAAGCACTACACAAAATTCTTTTGAAACATTAATAAAACAAGAAAGAGATTTTTTAATAAATAAAATATGATAAGGGGAGTGAATTCTCTCCTTACTCATCTAAAATTTTGTTTAAAGATTCATTCCAGGATTCAGAATTAATATTAGTCAATTTCATTGAAGCTCTAGATAATTCCCGAATATGTTGAGGACATGCACTTACACATGCACCACATAAATTACAGAACGTCAAATCGGTTATGGATTTGCCGTCAACAATTTCAACTGCATTACATGGACATACATCCTGACATGCGTGACATGAATCGCCTTTACAGACAGCATCTTCTGTTTCAACAAGTTCCAATTTTCCTTCAAATGGTTTGGAAACATTAATTGCATCAACAGGACATATTTCAGCACACCAAGAACAATTTACACAGTCATCTTCAACGATAATAGTGGTTCCAGTAATTTCAGGTACTTCAATTTGGTCTTGCAACATACATGTAGAACAAATTTCAAGAATTGCATCTTGAGGACATACTCTTTTACAAATCCCACAATAGATACACTGTGACGCATCAACTTCAATACTATTATTTAGAATATCTACACTAGATGTTGGAACATTGGATATTGTAATAGCTCCTGGAGGACATAAGTCAGCACAGAAACCACAATAAATACATTTTTCATCATCTATACTGATTTCTCCGCGCACCAATTCTGCTCTTTCAGGAAGCTTTCTTTCAAACAATATTGCGTCCCTCGGACATGCAATAGAACATCTTCCACAGAAAAGGCAATCATCCTCATTAACTTCAGATTCCACTTCCCAATTTGGATAGTTATCCATTTCCTTAATTGAATCACCATCAATAGTTAATGATAATGCATCAAATGGACAAGCAACGGAGCATAACCCACATAATACGCAGGAATCTGCATTAACGGAAAGTAAATCCATTTCTATTAATCCACGCGCTATCGGTACAGTAGGCCCTAATCTTAGAGAAGTTGTAGGGCAAACTTCAGCACATATTCCACAGCCTAAACATTTAGTGTCATTGTATTTTAATTTACGAACTTCTGAACCAGTTCTCTCTACATTAAACATAAATTATCCCTCATGCTTTGGATATAGCTTGGTTTGGACAATTCTGAATACATAAGTCGCAATCGTCACAATTTTCAGGAACGATTTTCACATCGCCATCTTCCTCTATGATTGCTCCTTGTTCACAAAGTTTAATGCATAAACCTTGAACCGGACAATTTTCAATATGTCCACAAACATCAGAATCAATTTTAACTGCCATATAACCACCTCAATTACATACCCCCAATTAATTTAAAAAAAATTAATAGGACATGCTATTTTATTATTTATCGAAATGCATTAATAAACATATCGATTAGTCTTTGTGATTTACTATGATTAATCCATTTCTATTAATCTCACCAGACCTTATTCTGGTGGATGAAATTGGATTTCCATCTTCAGCCAATACAAAACTAACAACAACAATATCAAGAGGTTTCATGCCTTTTGATAATCTAATCTCATTTATTTTAATTGCAGTGGGCTCAGTCTCTTCACTGACAACAATCGCATCAAAATCGGATTCATATATAGTTGTTCCAAAAGGATCTTCCAACGGTACAACATTAAAATTAGATTTATCACTAAAAAACAACTTTAAATTGTTCATTCTCTCTTTACATGAATCAATATCACCTTTTAAACCTCCAAAAGCATCAGAAGTCACTCCGATTTCTATCTGATTACCTAGTTCAAAAGCCGTCGATAATAACTTTTTATGACCATCGTGAAACTTATCAAAAGTACCTCCAACAGCCACCTTAGTATATTTTTTAGTTCCCATAATATTGTCCCAATTAGTTTGGTAATAATATTTTTATTAGAACTATTATAAATTATTAGCTATTTTTTAAAAAAAAAAGAAAAAAGAAGTTAATTAGAATGAAAGACTTGCATAATAACCATTAAGTTCATAATTATAATTATTCCAATTAACAACCTCACCAAGTGAATTTCTACGATTTATTGTATCACCAACAATCCAAGTATCACCAATTAACACTTGAGACCACACATGGCCAATAAACTCATCACCGAAATCACATTCTCCATGGACATACCTAGCAGGAAGGCCAGAAGCCCTATATAAAGCAATAACCAAATGAGCCTGGTCAACACAATTTCCCTTACCTGCATGCAATGTTCCTACAGCACCATAATAAGTATTATAATAGTAACTATAAGAGATTTCATCCCGCACATAATTAAATATTGCTCTGGCTTTATCAACAGGATTTGTTAAACCCTTAGTCAACTTTGCTGCAAGATCAACAATTTCCGGATTGGAAACTGGGCAATTAAGTGACTTTGATAAATATGGTGTCAAATCTGAAATCTTATTTTTAGTATACAATACATTTTCTTCTACAAAAATATATGATTGACCCACAATATTTTTTTCAGCATATTTATAAACAATAGGATACTCTCCTTTAGGTAAACCACCTACAGAAATAGAAGCAATACCTTCAGAATCAGTTTTTACATGTTTAGATATGCCATTAAAGATGAATTCAATGTCAGCATTTGAAATTGGATTTTTATAGGCATCCCATACTTCCACCGAATAATCCCTATGTAAACCCAAATACACAGTTATATCATAAGCATTAATAATAGCCCCATCAACTAAAACATGATTGGATTCAATATTTTTAGTATAAAATGGATTATCCATTACCGTTTGAATATCATAATATCCCACTGGCAGATTAATATTTAAACTGGCGACACCTGAAGCATTAGTAGTTCTGGTATATGACCTACCATTAATATAAAATGTAACATCAATATCTTCCAAAGGATTTTTATTTGCACCAGTTAAAACTGCAGTGAATGCTTTGCTCTCACCATAACGAAAAGCCAAGTCATCAGTAGATAAATAAGCAGGAATTTTTGAAACGACTATAGTATTGTATCCTTCATTATAATTTACATCATCGATATTGGAATAGCTATATGAAATTTCATAAGTGCCGGGGAATAGGCCAATATTTAAGCTAGCAACACCATTTGCGTCAGTAATACGGTCATAAAACCTACCCATAACATTAAATGTAACAGTTTCATTAACCATAGGAACTGATTTTAAATCAGACAAAGTAACTTTAAACTTAGATCCATCCTGATAAACCATTTTTAAATCATTTCCAGTTAAAATATTATTCGGATTAGATACAATTATTGTAGTGGATGATTTATATGGATAATAATTAGAATTTCCTTTAAATTCATATTCTAAAGAGTATCTGCCCTCATAAAGATTTGAAATAATAATTCTCGCCACACCATTTTCATCAGTAACTCCATATATATCAACACCATTATACCTGAAATTAATATCAGCCATAGGAATTGTCTTATTATTTAAACCAATCAATGTAACAGAATACTCCCTATCAATACCTGTAATTGCATGAGTATCGGAAGCTTCAATAGTTGAAGGACTTTTACCAATATTAATCTTATTGGAAACTGATAAACCTTTATTATTAGTGGCTGTAATAATATATTCACCGACGTTAAGGTTAATATTTAAAGATGCATTACCATCATTATCAGATACTCTATTATATACTACCCCATTAATATTAAATGCAACATCACTATAAGCTAATGGATTACCTCGATCATCAAGAACATGTGCTGTAAATTTATTGCCGTCCCTATAACGCATGTTTAAATCAGTAGCAGTTATTGTAGATAATACTTCAATATTATTAGAATGAATTTCACCATTAACTTTGTTAATTGAGGAAATGACATATTTTCCAGGATTAAGATTAATATTCAACCGAGCATTACCCTCCCCATTAGTGGTACGAGTATAAAATACACCATTAATATTAAAATCAACATTTTGATTGGTTAATGGATTGCCTGCACCATTTACCAGATGCACATAATATTGAGTATCGTTTTTATAAAATTTTACAATATCTGAAGCAAAGATAGTATTAAGTACAGTAACATTATTAGAAGACATTTCACCACTAATAGGATTTATTACAGTCAATATATAATCTCCCGGAAGAAGATTGATACTTAACCTTGCAGTACCATATGCATCAGTTTTTCTTTCATAAAAAACCCCATTAATATTAAAATTTACTGCAATATCATTTAAAAAATTACCCTTAGCATCAATAAATGTAGCATAATACTGCGTATCGTTTTTATAATATTTTACAATATTTTGCCCATTAATTGTAGACAATATTTTTATGGTATTGTTAATAGAGGAAGATTGATAGTCCTTTGTACCAGTGAAAAAAGAAACAATATTATACTCTCCAGGATTTAAATTTATTGCCATTGAAGCAACACCTTCATTATCAGTTATTTTAGTATAATTATTTCCATTAACATTAAATATTACACTTTTATTAGATAACAAATTTCCATCATTGTCAGACAATACAACTTTAAATGCAGACCCATCATTATAATATAATTGAGTATCATTTCCGGATAAAACAGTTTGTTTTATGCTATCTTCAGAGAATTCCAATCCCAACAGTTCATCATCAGAAGAATAATTTTCTCCACTGCAATGAGAATTTGCTTCCAAAATAGAATCAGAGCTAGAAACCTCAAAATTCTCTGAAAAAATAGTCATATTATCATTCAATAAATTTGCATCATCATTTGAATTGTTTAAATCAACTGCTGAAACAGAACCAACAATAATGAACAATGACAAAACAATAGAAAAAATTATTAGATAATCCTTATTAAAAATTTTTTTACCCCCATTCAACAAATTAAAATTATATTATAAAAAAATGTAAATTTTTTATTCAATAATTAAATAAAATTTTATGAAAAATAATATTTAAATATTTTTTTTAAATCCACATATTGTCAAAATTAACATTATTATATTATGAATTTGTGATTCGTTAAAATAGAAAATTACAATATTAAAACAGTTTTAATACATTATATAACGTATATTATTTAAAAAAAAAGAAAAAAAGAAGTTAATTAGAATTCAAGATCAGCATAATAACCATTAAGGTCATAATTATAATTATTCCAATTAACTACATGATCAAATGAGTTTCTGTTACTAGTTGAATCACTAACAATCCAAGTATCTCCGAGTAAAACTTGACACCATACATGACCGTAAGTACTACCACTACTGAATACACATGTTCCGTGAACGTATCTAGCTGGAAGTCCTGCAGCACGATATAATGCAACAGATAAGTGAGATTGATCAACACAATTACCTGTACCTGCATTTAAAGTACCTGCAGCACCATAATGAGTATCATAATAGAAACTGTATGAAATCTCATCCCTAACATAGTTATAAATTGCTACGGCCTTATCATATGAATTCGTCAGTCCTGCAGTCAAACGATTTGCTAAATTAACAATAGCTTGATTTGTAACTTGACAGTTAGTAGAACTGGATAAATATGGACCTAAATCAGTGATTGTATTTTTATTATCCAAAACACTTTGTGCTTCATATACTTTAAGAGACCTAATGGAAACTGAACCAGGCAATTGATTATTTAAACCATAGTATACTATAACACGGGTAAATGCATAAACAATACCGTCATAACCTACAGTACCCACACTTGTATCAACGGAATCCGGCGTGAAATATGAATCCATAAAATTCAATAGTGTAGCTGCAACATCAGCATAATCATATAAGTTACCCATATCTGCAGCAGCACCAGGTTCGGTAGGATCAACAATTACACCTGAAACATACAAATCAGAATAGTCTCCATTGCTTATGCCAACAATAGCTTCAGATAATAGATATAAATATTGGGCAGTGGTGAAAGTTTCATCACCGACGGCAACAGTACTTGGCAATGCAACGTTAGCTTCAATATATCTATTTACATTATTAGCAGCACTGACCAAATCATTAATACTGATTGTTCCTATTACATGAATATATGCCATACATTTATTATCATCATAAGAATAAACAATAGGATGATCTCCCTTAGGCAAACCACTTACTTGGATAGCTGCCCTACCAGAATAATCTGTTACAGCAGAATCTTGTACTCCGTTGTAGTAAAATGAAATTGTTTTATCTGGAATCGGGTTGTAATAAGCATCATATAGGAAAGCAGCAAATTCTTCAGTTGTTCCTACAACCATTTCAATATCAGTAGCCTCCAATAAAGTACCATTAACTAAAACAAAATTAACTTGAGTATTAGCTTCATATAAGAAATTATCAAGTGCTGTGGTAATTTTATAATATCCTGTAAATAAATTAATACCAATCTTAGCAATACCTGATTCATTTGTAACCCTATAGTAGTCAACATCATGAATATTGAAAATAACAGTAGCATTACTAATGGCATTATTATTTTCATCAACTAATTTAGCAATGAAAGTACCTTTATCACCATGTTCCATGAAATAATCTTCTGTGACAAATTCAGCATGCAATTTGTTTACAACAATTGTACGTGATCCCACATTATAATCTGATGAATTAACATGGGAATGAGAATAGTCTATAGTGTAGACGCCAGGGAACAAATTAATGGCAATGCTTGCAATACCATCATCATTAGTAGTACGGTTATAATTCTTACCATTTATATTAAATGTGATAGTTCTGTTAGCCAATGGATTATTTTCTAAATCAATTAAAGTAACATTGAATTTAGAACCATCTTTATAAACCATATCCAAATCATCAGCAATTAATAATACCGTTGAATTAGATACAATTAATCTGCTGCTTGATGCAGATGGATAGTAATTTAAATTTCCATCATACCAATATTCAATAGGATAAGTTCCAATAGTAATATTGTCAATGTTTAATGTTGCTTTACCATTTTCATCGGTAACAGCATCAACATAACGATCATCATATCTGAAATGAACTATATCTGAATTTACAGTTTTATTGTTTTCACCAATTAATGTTACAGTGTAATTCATTGGAATACCAACAATCATATATGCATCACTACCAGTTATTGTAGTATCTGCCTTATTAACTGTAATAGTATTGGCTGAAGATAACCCTTTACTATTAGTAGAAGTTATAATATACTGACCTACATCTAGATTAATGTTTAAATAAGCGTTACCTTCATCATCTGAAGTACGGTTATAAAATACACCATTAATATTAAATGTTACAGTATCATTAACTGATGGATTACCCTCATCATCAAGTACATTAGCTGTAAATCTATCATTTCTATAAATCATATTTAAGTCATTAGTAGATATTGTAGGCAATACCTCTATATTGTTAGACCATAACTCACCATTAATAGGATTAGTGGAGGTAATGGTATAATTATCTGGATTAAGGTTAATATTCATCCTTGCAGTACCATCACTGTTGGTAGTACGATTATAGAATACACCATTAATATTAAATGATACATTGGTATTAGCCAATGGACTTCCAGTACTATTCAAGAAGGTAGCATAATATTGAGTATCATTCTTATAATACTTCACTACATCATCACCATGAACAGTACTTAGTACAGTAATATTATTAGAATGCATTTCACCATTAACAGTATTGGTAGCAGTGATTACATACTTACCAGGAATAAGATTAATATTTAGTCTTGCAGTCCCATTTACATTAGTTTTTCTTTCATACATTACACCATTAATATTTAAATTAACAGTAGTATCGCTTAATAACTTTCCTTGACCATCAACTAATGTAACATAGTACTGAGTGTCATTTTTGTAAAATTTCTCAATATCTTCTCCAGAAATTGTAGATAATACTTTAACAACATTTGTAGTAGAAGAAGATTGATAACTACTTGTACCTTCAAAGAAAGATGTGATGCTATATTCACCAGGAATTAAATTTATTGCTATGGAAGCAATACCTGCATCATTAGTTTCTCTAGTATAATTATTACCATTAATATTAAAAATTACACTTTGATTAGCCAATAATAATCCATTACTATCGGATAATGCAACTTTAAATGCAGTTCCATTCTTAAAGTACAATTCAGTATCATTTCCAGTTAATGAAGTTGCTTGAACATCATTAGCCCGGACAATATCATCAGAGATATATTGAGCAGTTAATAACCCACATTCTTCTGAAGAAGAAGTCATTGTAATATTATCTTCATGAGAAGTAGTCTCTGAGATAGAATCATAACTAGAAACTTCTAAATTATTATTTTCATTCAATAAATTTGAATTATTATTAGTAACATTTGAATCCATTGCTGAAACTGACCCCATTATTAAAAAGATCATAAAAACAATAGAAAAAATCATTACTTTATTTATATTAGAAATTTTTCCACCTCTTTTTTCTCATTACGAA
>NZ_JAZTXC010000066.1:0-5810 GCF_045636185.1 Methanobrevibacter sp.
TAGATTGTTATTTAAACCATTTTTAGGTATATTAGAATATATTATACAAAAATATTTATATGCTTGTTTATTAATAAAATATATCAAATCAGTTTGTATCAAATTGATTTGTTATGCATAATATTTTTCAATTTTTAAGAATTGATTTTAAAATGAAAAAAGTGTGATTAATATGAATAAAATATTACATATTTTTATAATTTTATTAGCGTTATCTTTAACTTTAGGCGCTGTTAGTGCAGAGGATAATGCTACTGATGATGCGATTATTGCATCAGATGCACCTGCAGTTGCAGAAGCTCCTGCAGATCAAGCAGTTGAAAGTCAAGACTCCCTTCATGCGGCAGGCGGAGATGAAGTTACCACACCAAAAGCAGATATTGGTGTTGAAGTAACGGAAGTAGAAGATTATGGTGATTTTATCATATGGGATGTCCTCGCTTATAATTTAGGTCCAAATGTTGCTGAAGATACTCAAGTTTTCGTACATTTATCTGATAACTTAGCTTACTTGATGGATGCACAATTAGTTGATGATTTTTTCATGCCAATTACCGCTAATTATGGAATATGGTATTTAGGTGATTTCGCACCAAATACATTCACTGAAATGTTGATTGCAACTAAAACTTTAGATGATGGTCCATTTTATGTAGAGGCATTTGCAATCAGTTCAACTGAAGACCCAGATTGGTCAAATAATTATGATATAGCTTATGCTAGAGCTGACAGTACTCCTGTCGAAGCTGATACATTACCTGAAGCAGGTAACCCTATAGCAGTAGCTTTACTTGGCCTCATGGCAATTGGAGTCGGAGGATTAAGAAGAAAAGTTTAAGTTTCTAATTCCTAATTTAAGATTTTATATTAATTTAACACAACCATCGCTGACATTCCCCCTTTTCTAGTACTTTTTTTCCAAAATAGTCTTTCACAAAAAATTAAATATTATTGAATATAATATAATTATTAACTAATTATTTTATATGGTGAATTATATGGCTGATAAAAAGTTGTTAAAAGATTATACCAAAGAGGAAATAGCTGAATTTTCTGCACTAGAAAAAGAAGCATATGAAAAAGCAAATAAATTAAATAAGGAGTTTATTCATATTGAAAGTCTTTTGGGTGAATTAACCGAGCACTGGAAAGAATATTTCATTTTCCTGGAAGACCAAAAAATATCTAAAATTTGTGAATTCTATGGAGATAAAACCGCTCCATTTGATGATGAATTACGTGAAGCAATTGCAGCTAACTTGAAAACTTCATTGAATAGTGTTCACAAGGCTGTTAACTACAATACCAAAAAAATAGATGTAGGAAGAATAATTGATAGGTAAGTGTTATATTCAACACTTAACTACTTCTTATAATTTTGTACCACGGAAACCTTTCACCAGCGTAGTTGCTTATAAAGATGGAAACCATTGTGGTTATAACATAAATTATAACAACATCGATTGATGATATTGCCATCAATAAGCAAAACCCATTTATTTCAATAAAATAAAATACCAGTGAGTTACTATACTTGAAATGAGTAAAGATGCCTAAGACTACTGGAGTAAACACTATCGCCAGAATAAATCCGAAAACATATTGTATTGGATATATATTGCCTATATTTAAATTGAACAGGAAAATATATAGAAACATTTCAACAGCAGTCATAATAAATCCGAAAACACCTCCTGCAATTGCCTGTGCCATAGTATGCTTTTTTAAGGTAACCCTAGACCAAATCACTATAGGATACAGCAATCCGAATAATGCACCAACCGGTCCTAAAAGAATGATTAATGCACAAACTGGACCGCTTAATCCGGTTGTATGAATGCTTATCTTCCATTGTGTTGTAATTAGCATTACCAAAAATGTGTTAACGGTATAACATAACAGTAAGAATGTAAGAAAGTCATTCAATCCTAAAAATCTGCAAATCAAAAAACCTATAAAGTAGGATACTGTTCCAATAATCAGTGGAGTAAAGCGATCTTCCCTTCTGGAAATGTCATTGTCATTACCGCTTTTTTTAGCCCAGGACAATATGATTGCCATAGGTAAAATTGATGCAAAAACAAGAGAGATTAATTCTAAAAGAGGAAACTCCCATAAATTATTAATTGATAATGTCAGACAGATTATAAAAAATAATGGTATTGATATAATGGGGGGATTTGTAAAAGTTGAAATAGTTTTAGCTAATCTAAATTTTGAATTCATATTGTATAATATAACATTATATGTTATTAAATATGATGCTAAACTTTTTAAAAAATAATTTGCTAATTATATAATATGTTGGATGTAAATTATATCTTTGAAGGAAGCGGAGACAAGACAATAGTATTTATACATGGATTAAGTGACAGTCTTGAATATTGGAGAAGATTATCTGTAATGCTCAGTGATGACTATAATGTATTATCATATGATTTAAGAGGTCATGGTGAGTCCGAATGGGGAGATGAAAAATTTACAATGGATTTGCTTGCACAGGATTTACATGATTTGTTCTTAAAATTAAACATTGAAAAAGCAAGTTTGATAGCACTGTCTTTAGGTGGAAATATTGCATTAACATTTGCTTTAAAATATCCTGAATTAGTTGATAAACTTGTTTTAATGTCCAGTTTCAGCGAGAATGATGATAATTTAACATCCAAATTCAATGAGTTTAAAAAGGCCATAAACATTTCTTATGAAGCATTTTTTGATTCCATAATCAAGTATGTTATTCCCCAGGAGATTTATGATGAAAATAGGGAAGTCCTGGAGACGGTTAAAAATATGAAGGCTGAAACGGCCAACATAAAAGCTATTGAAAATGGAATCGATATCGGTATGGAATTCAATGTTACTAATCAGCTATCAAAAATTGAAAATGAAACATTAATACTGAAAGGCCGTGACGATGATATTATTTCATTAAACTTGGCACAGATATTAAATGATAATATAAAGGATTCCAAGCTAATAATTTTTGATGATACGAAACATGACCTGTTGATTGAATCAAATGTTTCAGAAATATTAAAAATAATAAGGCAATTTGTATGAAAGTATCTGTTATTTTATGTGTTTTCAATGAAGAGAAGTTCATTGGAAATGCTATTGAAAGTATTCTAAATCAGAGTTTGGATGATTTTGAATTTATTATTGTTAATGATGGTTCAACTGACGCTACATTAGATATAATTAACTCCTATGATGATGAACGCATTAAATTAATAAATCAGGAAAATATAGGTCTTGGTGCATCAAGAAACAAGGCAATGGCAAAAGCATCTGGTGAATATGTGATGTTTCTTGATGGAGATGATTGGTTTGGCCTGGATGCATTGGAAATTGCATACAATGAAGCGAAATCCAAAAATACTGACATCACTATATTTCAAATTAAATATTATGATGATGAAACGGGCAATGTTTCAGGCAATGACTGGTTTGATTTGAATTCATTTGATGAGTCATTTGATGATTGTGTATTTGCTCCCGGAGCATGCAGGGATTTTCTGTTTGACTTGTCCGTCAATGCATGTCAGAAAATATATAAAAATTCTTTTTTAAAGGAATCTGAAGTTAAGTTTGTAGAGGGAATATATTTTGAAGACATGCCATTCTTCTTTGAAATCTTTTTAAAAGCCCAAAGGATTTCTATTATCAGAAAACATCTGTATTATCATAGGAAGCATGCAAAATCAATCACTGATGTTATTGACTGTAATTATTTGGATACTGTTGCTGCAGGCCAGGAATTAATGAGAAGATTTATTGAAAACGGATTTTATGAAGAGTATAAGTTTGATTTGCTTGCATATAAAATTAATGGGCCGAGATTTGCGCTATCAGAAATCGTAGATGAATGTAAAGAACCATTGTTTGATTTAATCCATGAAGACTATTTGGAAATAAAGGATTCCATCTATTATGAGGATTTTTTAAAAGAACTGGGGCCTGTCAAAAGAAAATTCTTTTTGGATGTTATCAAGTGCAAGAATTATGATGAATTTAAAATGTCGCTAGATTAATTTCACACTTCATTAAATCCATATTAATCAATTAATTATGCTTTTTAATAATGGTTAAAATTCATTAAATTTATCCATATTTCCAATTATTATTCTTTCAAACGATAAATCTACATGGGCAAAACAATATTTCATATTTTTTTTAATTGTTGGGGGGAGATGTTGTTCAAAAAGTGAAGTATGAATAATTCAATTGAAAACTTAATTTATCCAAAAATATTTTAAATGATTTGAACCATATAATTTTTAATGATTGTTAATCATAAAGAAAAATCATGTCTATTTTTGAGTTTTTTATGTTAAACAATGAAAGTATTATGAAGGTTTGATAGATAATGGCTGATGAAAAAAACATTGAATTGATAAGGGGAGATCCTAAAAAAGCTATTGTTAAATTAAGTATTCCTATTATGGCTTCTATGATTTTAGTCATGATATATAATATAGCGGACAGTATATGGGTTGCAGGAATAGGTCCTGAGGCTCTTGCAGCTATTGGATTCATCACTCCATTATTTTTACTTCTGGTTGGTTTAGGTGGAGGTATTGGTGCCGGTGCCAATTCTTTAATTTCACGTTATATTGGTGCAAAAGACAGTAAGCAAGCGAATAATGCTGCTTTGCATGCAGTTTTTTTATGTATTGTTATCTCTGCCGTATTTACAGTATTGATGATTTTATTATTGCCGTCCCTATTGATAATGATAGGTGCAGGTGATTCCTTAGAATATGCTCTTGAATATGGATATATTATATTTGCAGCTCTTTTCATATTTGTATATTCAAATGTGGCTTCAGCTATATTCAGATCTGAAGGAGATATGAGGAGAGCTACAATAGCAATTGCCATTACAGCAGTATTGAATGCTATTCTGGACCCTATATTTATCTATGTTTTAAACTTCGGAATAACTGGTGCTGCATGGGCAACCGTATTTTCAGCTATATTATCCTGTCTTGTAATGTCCTACTGGATTTGGGGTAAAAAAGATTTATTCTTGGATTTATCTCTAAAAAACTTTTCATTTGATAAACAGATTATTATTGATATATTGTTGGTAGCAATTCCAGCAACACTTGAAACCATTATATTTTCAGCTTTAGCTATTATTATTAATGGAATGCTTGTAATAGTTGCCGGAACAACTGCAGTTGCTGTTTATACAGCATCAATGAGAATAGTTCAATTGGCTATGATTCCATTAATAGGTATTGGTACTGCAGTAATAACTGTGGCTGGTGTTGCATATGGTGCACGTAATGTGGAAAACTTAAAGACAGCACATAGCTATTCAATTAAACTGTCTTTTCTTCTTTCAGTTATAATCGGTGTGATAATGGTTGTATTTTCCAACCAAATAGCTTCAATATTTTCATATACTACTTCTAGTTCAGTATTGGCTCCGCATATTGCAACCGCTTTATCTGTTTTAAGTTTATTTGTTCTTGCAATTCCTCATGGTATGATGTCTTCAATGCTTTTCCAGGGTGTCGGTAAGGGAATCAATTCTTTAATACTTACTTTATTAAGATCTTTAATATTTGAAAGTATATTTGCATATTTATTTGCATTTATTTTCGGATGGGGTTTGGTTGGAATATATGCAGGTGTTGTCTTAGGATGTTTTGTCGGGTCAACAGTAGGTTTTATCTGGGCTAAAATATTTATTAAAAGATTTGGTGAAAACCTGCATTCATAATTTTTTATTATTAATAAATTTAAAATTTTTTAATTTAATTAGATAATTTATTATAAAAGTATAGAATATTTATATT
>NZ_JAZTXC010000067.1:0-9804 GCF_045636185.1 Methanobrevibacter sp.
AATAAAATTTAAATAAAATAGTAGATATCAGACTAATTAATAAAGAAATACTAATTATCATAAGTATATTATTTATTTTCCATTCTTCAATCTTCTTATAATTAAAATTAAAATTAAAAACAAAAATTAATATAACAAATAAAGGAATAAAATATCTAGGTTGAACACCTAAAATTGGAAAAAGCTGACCTACAGGAGTCCATTTTAATAATTGAACGAAACATGTTCCAAAAAAGTTAATTACTAATACCATTAGTCCAATTATCTTATATTTTAATGGTATTTTTTCTTTAATAGGATATAAAAATACAACAAATATAAAGGAAATCAAACCGACATATAGCAGGAAATCAGATGTAAATAGGTCTGTTGATACATAAAACGTGAAAGTATGGATTAGAATTTCAAAAACATTTGGGATAATATATAAAAATGAAATAATACTATCATTTGGATGATTAATTATATAAGAAATCTGATTAGTAGAATTAATATTATTCATAATATAGTAGCCCTGTCTTGAAAAATCGTTTATTGGTGTAGTATTTGAAGACCATATTAAAACTAAAGCTGATATTATAGCGATAGGGAAAAATATATAATAATAATTTATTTTGAATTTATCTTTAGGAATACATAATAAAAGTAATATGAATACCAAATATGTTACTTTGGTTAAAGACAATAATAATACTAAAATCGAAAATATAATAAGTTCCTTTGAAGAAATTGATTTTTCTTTTGATTTATATAAATATAAAAAATAAGAAACAACAATAAAACCCAATCCATTTACCGTTGCATCAATACTCATAGAAGATCCTTGGTAAATAGCTAAGGGAACTAATGCCATGAAAAGCATAGGAATTTTAAAAATAGGAGTTTTTTTAACTGCAATTGAAATGAAAATAGCATATAATATTAAATTACAAATTCTACCTAACCACAACATCCATATATTATTTAAATTTAATACATTTGCCAATAATATTCCAAAACCTTGTGCTAAATAACCATAAAACGGATTATGAAGAAATCCGGTGTAAAAATATGCATGGGCGTTATTTATTGGAATATTGGTTACATTAGCATTGAAAAATATCTGATTTATATTAAAATATAAATCAAAAAATCCTATTGTGGAATCTATAGATAATCCTGAAATATTTAAAGCAGTTACATTAGCAGGAATTTGAACATAATGTGGAAATAGATTGCCCTGTGAAGTAAGTAAACTTCTTACAAAATGCTCAACTTCATCAGGCGGTGCAAAAATAGGAGTTATAAGTGCACATATAATTCCAAATGAAATAATCGTTAAAAAAGCAACCTTATGGAGCTCATTTTTATGATTAAAATAATAAAGTAAACAGAGAAACCCTAAAATTATAGAAAATATAATTGTAGCATCAACAAACTTATAATGAATACTAGTTAAAGATCCAGAAAATAACACTGAAATAAATGTAATAATGAAATACATTAAAAAATACCATTTATTGTTTTTTATATTATCCTGAGTAACTTTAAGTTTATCTCTAAAATTCATCTTAATTCTATACTTTATGAATTAAATTATATAAATTTTTTCTTTAAAACTCTATTATAAAGTATCTTAATGCTTAATTTTGTTCAATTCTTATCAAATTTTATTTTAACCATAATAACACCAAATAACTTATATTTAAATAATTATACACTCTCATTTTTAAAATTAATTAAATTTATATTAATAATGTTTTTTTGAAAATTTTAAATTAAGCATTATGGTAGAATGTTTTTAATTTTTTAGATAAATATTTTAAAAGAGAAAATATATACATTTTTTATAGTTTAATGTTATAAATAGTACATTATACGATTTTAGATTAATTTAATTATACGATAAGTATTTAACTTAATTAAAATAATTATATAATTATACCAAATGGAGATTTTATTTTATGTATCGTCAAGACATCAATATTCTAAAAAGAGATTACATGAATCTTCCCGATGAAATTTATTTTTTTGACACGACATTAAGAGACGGTGAACAAACACCTGGTGTTGCTCTAACGGTAGATGAAAAATTTCAAATAGCTCGAAAACTAGATCATTTGGGTGTAGATAAAATTGAAGCAGGGTTCCCTGCTGCTTCTCATGGTGAATTTAAAGCTGTGAAAAAAATTAGATCTTTGGATTTGGATGCTACTATTGTTGGTTTAGCACGTTGTGTTGAAAATGATATTGATTCAGTATTAGATGCTGGTTTAGATTATATACATATTTTTATTGGAACCTCTCCATTGCATAGAGACTATAAATTAAAAATGTCTAAAGAAACAATTATTACTACTGCAGTTGAAGCTGTTGATTATGCAAAAGACCATGGTTTAACCGTTGAATTTTCCGCTGAAGATGCTACTAGAACTGAAGCAGAATTTTTATTTAACTTTTATGATGATGTTGTTGATGCAGGAATTGATTTTATTAATGTGCCTGATACTGTTGGTATTCTTACACCGGTAATGACAAAAGAATTAATGAGTTATATGAAATATAAATATGATACTCCTCTTAGTGTTCATTTTCACAATGATTTCGGTTTAGCTACAGCAAATACATTAACTGCTATAGAATGTGGCGCTTGCCAAGCTCATGTAACAGTTAATGGTATGGGAGAACGAACCGGTAATTCTCCACTTGAAGAAATTGTTGTTGCGCTTCATGCTGCTTATGAAATAGATTTAAACATCGATACTTCGCAATTATATAGTCTATCAGATTTCGTAGGTAGATTGACTGGTGTTAAAATGCCAGTAAACAAACCAATTGTTGGTGATAATGCATTTGCCCACGAGTCCGGTATTCATGTTCATGGTATTTTAAATAATTCAGCTACATATGAACCTATATCTCCAGAACTTGTAGGCCATACTAGAAAAATTATATTAGGCAAGCATACTGGAGTTAATGCTTTAAGATCAAAATTAAACGAGTACCAAATACATTTAAACGATAAACAATTTGATAAGGTTTTTTATCAAATTAAAGAATTGGGTGATAAAGGTAAATGTGTAACTGACGATGATTTAAAGGCAATCGCTTTAACAGAGTTAGGTTCAGCTCGTGAAACTCCAATTAAATTAAAGGGATTGGGATTGTTATGTGGAAACATTGTTTCCCCTACAGCAACAGTTAAATTAGAGATAGATGGTGTTGAAAAAGAGACGTCCAATACTGGTGTCGGACCAATTGACGCTGCCTTAAATGCTATTCGTGATTTAATACAGGATACAATGGATATTGAGCTTGAAGAATATAATTTAGAAGCTATTAATGGTGGTACTAATGCTTTAGCAGATGTTTTTGTTATATCTTCTGATAATGAAGGCAATAAATCAACTGGAAGAGCTATTGATGATGATGTTGTAATGGCAAGTATTTTAGCGGTATTGGATTCTATCAATAAACTGTTACTAATTAAACGATCTAGTGAAGAATTAAATATTAAATTAAAACAATCACAGGAGATATAAACATGGAAGAAAACACTATTTTTATTGGTAATAAACCAGTAATGAACTATGTATTAGCCGTTGTAACACAATTTAATGACTATGATACAGTCACTTTAAGAGCTCGAGGTAAAGCTATTAGTCGTGCTGTTGATACTGCTGAAATTGTAAGAAACAGTTTTGTTCAAGAAGCAGATGTTTCTGATATTCAAATTTCAACCGAAGAAGTTGAAAACTACAATAATGAAAAAACCAATGTTTCTATTATAGAGATTAAATTAGAAAAGATTTAAATTTTTTTTAATATTTTAAAATCAATTAAATATTTGGTTAATCTAATATTTGAAGTTCCCTTTCCTAGGGCTTCCACCCTACCTTTTTTTATCGACTTTAAAACACTATCTACGTCTTTTTCACACTCAATTTCAGAATAACAGTCACCTACAAATTTATAGTAATGAGCATCACTTGCTCCAAGTCCAGGTAAATTTTCTTTTTTTGATAAATTTTTTCCTTTATTATTGCAATATCCCACTATAAAACGAGCATTTTTTGTTTCTATCGCATCTATTTTTAAATCTTCATAATCAGCTTTACATAATAAGCCATGCCTATAGAAGCAATATGGATGAGGTATTATGGCTAGGCCTCCCTGATCATGAATCAAATCTATTGTTTCACTGGCAGGTAAATCACGCTTAATATGTTCCTCACAGCCAAAACCTAAAATATGTCCTTCAAGAGCAGATATTTCAATTGAGGGAATTACAAGTAAATCATCGTTTTTTGTTAATCTTCTGGCTTCTTTAGATCCATCAACAGTATTATGGTCACTAATGGCAATAATGTCAATATTTCTATTTTTTGCTACTTTAAAAATATCTTTTAGTTTGGCTTTTGAATCGGGGGAATATTCGCTGTGAATATGTGAATCCATTTTATACATTATATGCCTCTAATGTTTTTATTAATCCAATTGTTCCTGTCATCATTACATCTCCTCCCGGACAGGCATGATGCCAATCAAGGTTAGTCTTTTCAATCAGTTCACGTTTTGGACCGCTAACAATTACCTTTTCAATTTTTGATATTGGATTTATTACATGAGCTCCATGTCCATAATCATTATAAACCTCTTCGTATGTAATTACTCCATCTGCTAATCGTTTTAAATAATTTTCTAGGCTTTCAGGTGTTAGTGAAGAAGTGTGATGTTCAAATATTCCTTGTATTTTTCCATCTTCTATAGAAGCTGCTGTGGTATGTCCATTCCCGATATCTATTGCTATAAAGCTATTTAGACTTGAAGCAATTTCATCCCAGCACATTCCGGCTATTGAAGCAAATTTTGTGTCCATCAGCAATGGTTCTAATTCAATTCCTTCTTTTTCAAGGGATCTTTCTACAGCTTTCATTCTTGTATAATAATCAGGAACATTTCCTTTAAATGATAATTCTTCAGGTTTTATAGGTTTTGTTAATTTTTCACGGAATTTTTCAAATCTGAAATCTCTGTCTCCCATATTTTCATTGTATCCGTGATCCTGTACAGCTATTGCAATTTCATCGAAATCAAATTCCAAGTCATATCCCAGCAAGAATTCAGATAATTTTGTAATATTAATATCGCCTAATGTTATTTTTGTATAATCTTTATACTCTTTTTCAGGTGAAGCTATTTCAATTCCTATGGCTTCTACTTGGGATATTTTGTCTCTTATTGTTTTTGCAGGAATTTCTTCCATTACAACTTTATATCCTTTTTCCATATGTTCTTGTAATGTTTTTTTAATTTTTCCTCCACCCATTATTTCTCCGTTGAAATATATGTCGTTTTCAATTTCCCTTATTTGTTGTGAGATAAACAAATGTGGAGAAGGGAGTACGAGCTTAATGGAATTTTCTAATTCTTTTTCATCATCATATATCATGATGTCCTGTGTTCCCGTTCCTACATCAATAGCTAAAAATCTCATAATATTTTTCTATATATTTCATTTTATTAATATATTAATTGTACATTTTTGTACAACAAAGTTTTAAATAGTACATTATAATAAAAATATTACTATGAATTATAAGATTACTTTAGATTCTGATGAAGTGCCAAAAAATTGGTATAATATTCTTGCAGACTTACCTGCTGCACTTCCAGAACCAAAAAACAGTGAAGGTAAAAATCAGATTGCAGATTTACAAAAAGCTTTTACTAAAGAAGCTTTAGCTCAGGAATTTGCACCTGATAGATATATAAAAATTCCAAATGAGGTTAGAGAACTTTTAATGCAAATTGGAAGACCTTCTCCTTTATTTAGAGCTACGAGGCTTGAAAAATTCTTAAATACTCCCGCTAAAATTTATTATAAAAGAGAAGATACTTCACCTACAGGTTCTCATAAGTTAAATTCAGCTATTCCTCAAGCATTTTTTGCTAAAAAAGAAGGTGTTGAAAGATTAACTACTGAAACTGGTGCCGGACAATGGGGTACTGCTTTATCTCTTGCATGTAATATGTTAGATTTAGATTGTACAGTTTATATGGTTAAAGTTTCTTTTAATCAAAAGCCTGACAGGAAAAACATCATGCATATCTATGATAGTCAGATTTTTGCTTCTCCAAGTGAAAATACCGAAATTGGACGTCAAATTTTAAAAGAAAATCCAGACCATCCTGGTTCTTTAGGTATAGCTATTTCTGAAGCTATGGAAGAGGCTTTATTAAATGATGGTGTTAAATATTCTTTAGGCAGTGTTTTAAATCACGTAATGTTGCACCAAACTATTATTGGACAAGAAATTAAATTGCAACTAGAAAAGGCTGAAGAGGAACCTGATGTAATGATTGCTTGTGCCGGTGGTGGAAGTAATTTGGCAGGATCATTCTTCCCATTGCTTAAAGATAAACTTGACGGTAATTCAGAAACTGAATTTATTGCAGTTGAACCTAGTGCATGTCCTACTTTAACTCAAGGTAGTTATGAATACGACTTTGGAGATATTAATGGTTTTACTCCTATGCTTAAAATGTTTACCTTAGGTCATGACTTTGTAGCTCCATCAGTTCATGCTGGCGGATTAAGATATCATGGTATGTCTCCAATTGTTTCACTTTTAGCCAAAGAAGGATACATTTCCCCTAGGGCAGTTCATCAAAAAGATGTATTTGATGCTGGAATTACTTTTGCTCGTTGTGAAGGTATTGTTCCTGCACCTGAAACTACCCATGCTATCAAAGTTACTATTGACGAAGCATTGAAATGTAAGGAGACTGGAGAAGAAAAAACTATTGTTATGAATTTCTCAGGTCATGGAATGCTTGATTTAAAAGGATATGCTTCATACTTTGAAGGTACATTGCAAAATTCAAAATAGAGTGAAATTTCACTCTTTTCTTTTTTTATTTTTTTATTAAAAGTTATAACTTATAACTTATAACTGATAATATTTTTCTAAATTATCACTTATAACTGATAACTTATTTGTGAAAACAAATACTTTATAAGGTTGAAGTTATAAAATATAACTTAATAGTTAAAAGTTAAATCTTTTAACTTATTCATAATAACTTAAATGTTAGAAGTTATTTCGTATAACTTATTCATGTTAACTTAAAATTTATCACTTTTAAGTTGGAAGGGTTAACTTTTAAAATAAAAGTTATTCCTACTAACTTAGAAGTTTTAAGCTAAAAATAAGAAGATATTCATATTAACTTATAATTTATCTCATTTAAGTTGGATGGCATGGCCTTTTTTTGTCATGCCTTTTAACTTAAATTCATTTTAATTAGGAGAATTTTTCAATGAGTGAAGTAATTGCAGTAATGAATCAAAAAGGAGGATGTGGAAAAACAACAACTGTTGTAAATACCGCAACTTCGTTAGCTATAATGGGAAAAACCGTTTTAGTAGTAGACATGGATCCTCAAGCAAATGCCACAACAAGTTTTGGAATTAACAAAAATGAATTGGAAAATACAATTTACGATGCAATAATTGGGGACATTAACGTTAAAAAAGCTACTAAACCTACATTTATAAAGAATTTATTCATTATTCCGAGTAACATTTCATTAAGTGGGGTTGGTGTTGAACTAAGCCAAAAAGAAAATTACCATATTATCTTAAAAGAAACGCTTAAGGATGTTGTTCCATTATTTGACTATATATTCATTGATTTGCCTCCTTCATTAGGTGTAATAACTGTAAATGCATTAGTTGCCTCAGACAGTGTATTGATACCAATTCAAGCTGAATATTATGCACTTGAGGGTGTTGCTGATTTAATTAATACAATTAAGCTTGTAGAACAAAGACTTAAGAGTCCTACCCCAATCAAAGGAGTTTTACTTACATTATTTGATAAAAGGACAAGATTAAGTAAAGATGTTTATAAAGAATTAAAAATTTACTTCGGTGAAAGTAATTTGCTCTTTAGAACAATTATTCCAAGAAATATCAGGTTAGCGGAAGCACCAAGTTTTGGAAAGCCTTGTTTAATATATGATCCGGAAAGTACTGGAACAAAAGCTTATTTAAATCTAGCAAAAGAAATTTTAGAAAGAGATAGGAGTGATTAGATGACTCGTGGGCTTGGTAAAGGATTAGATTCTTTAATTCCAGAGTTTTATGATGAAAATTTTGATAGTAATGGGGCTCAATCATTAGAAGACATGTTAAATGATGATGATCCTTTAAAGGAAACTAAAGATGATGTTGTTAATGAAACAACAGAATCTAATGAAGAAGTGGTTGAAGAATCTGGTGAAGAAACAATAGTTGATGATAAAGATGATATTGAAGAAGAAAGAACATCCAGTGAAGAAGGCAGTGAAGATAGCAAAACATCCGAAGAGATTTCTAGCGATAATGATACTGAAGAAAGCATACCAGATGCACAAGACGTCAAAACAAAAGAAAATGTAGCTGAAGTTTTAGATATCGTTGATAAAAATCCAAGAATAACTTTATGGTCTTCAAGGTCCGCTGCTGTATTTAGATATCTTAGAAAAACCGAGCCTGAATTTAGTATAAGTAGAGAGGCTTCCATATTAATTGATGAAGCAGTATCTAAAAAATATCCGGATATTTGGGAATTATTTGATGATTTATAATTATTAGAAATTTTCCAATAAACTTTGATAAGCTCCATCTATTCTAATATATTTTTCAGCCCTATCCACAACCACACCTAATTTTTTCAATTCATTTTTATTTTTAAAAGGAATTTTTTTCCTAATAGAAATTATTTTTCTAGCTGATTTTACACCGATACCGGGTACTCTAATCAGTTCTACAAATGGTGCAGTGTTAATTTCTACAGGAAATATATCCATATTTTCTGCAGCCAAAATCTTCGGATCTTGAGTTAATGAAAGTTGGTTATTTTCATCAAATACTAACTCATTTAATTTAAAATGGTAATCATTAAGTAAACTGTCTGCATTATATAATTTAGCAGTCCTATCTGTGCTGCATGCTTCTTTTTTTTCAAAATCTGTCTCTTCAATTGGTGTGAATGCAGAGAAGTATGTCCTCTTTAATCTGGTTTTATTGTAAATTTTTTCCATTCTATGTAGAATTTCCCTGTCACTTTCATCATTCGCACCGATAATTAACTGGGTGGTATGAGTAGAATTTGGATAAGTAGTACTTTTGCCATGTAAACTGTCAATCCAGTGTAGGCGTTTTAGAATATCTTTATTATAATCTTTAGTAGATGATAATTCCGCAAGTCCTGATGGTGTTGCAGCTTCAATATTAATGCTTACTCTATTAGCAAGTGCCATTGCTCTTTTTATTGAATCTTTAGAAGCGCCAGGCACAACTTTTAAATGAATATAATCATCATATCCATAATCTTTTCTTAAAATTCTAATGGTTTCTATTGTTTTTTCCATGGTGAGATCTTCATCTTTGTCAACACCTGAACTTAAAAACAAACCGTTTACAATACCTCTATTGTAATATCCAAGGAACGCTTTTGCAAGTTCCTGTGGTGCAAGTTCAAGTCTTGTAAAATTTCTTTTGGATTGGTTAATGCAGTACTTACAGTCATTTTTACATTTGTTTGTTAGAAGAGTTTTAAATAATGGAATTTGGCAACCGTTATGTCCTGTTGCATGATAAATTCCAGGCAAATTAACTTGAGAGCTCTTATTGTGATTAACATAATCACATAAATCATATTGGGCCGAATCAGTTAAAATTTTCATCTTCTCTAAAGTACTCATAAATAGTATTTTATTGTTTTTAATATTTAAAATCTTTAATGTTTGTAATTTAATTTCATTTCCCTTAGTTTA
>NZ_JAZTXC010000068.1:0-15726 GCF_045636185.1 Methanobrevibacter sp.
TTATTATATATAATTATAAAGTATAATAAATTACATTTTTATCATTTTTAATCGCTAAAAATATATATTTGATTAAGTTAATAATTTAATTAAAAACTATGAGGTTGAAATTATGGTAGATTTAAAAGGTACAAAAACTGAAGAAAATCTAAGAACTGCACTTGCAGGTGAATCTCAAGCACGTGTAAAATACGAATTTTATGCGTCACAGGCTAAAAAAGATGGCTATGTGGAAATTAAAGAAATTTTCCAAGAATCATCTGATAATGAAAAGGAACATGCAAAAGTTTGGTTTAAATTATTGAATGGTGGTAAAGTCCCTCCTACTACTGATAATCTTGCTGATGCTGCTGCAGGTGAACATGAAGAATGGACAGTAATGTATAAAAACTTTGCTGCTGAAGCTCGTGAAGAAGGTTTAGATGATATTGCAGAATTATTTGATGCAGCTGCAGCTACTGAAAAAGCTCACGAAGACAGATATAATGCATTGTCTGATAAAATTGCAGCAGACAAAGTCTTTAAAAAAGATGAAGAAATTGCATGGAAATGTAATAACTGTGGATACATCCATTATGGAAAAGAAGCTCCTGAAGTTTGTCCATTATGTGATCACCCACAAGCTCACTTCAGAAAAAAAGATGAAAGTTACATCTAAAACTTTTTTCTTTTATTTTACTTTTTTTCATTGTTTTTAGCTTTAATATATGGACTGATATCAAAAATATCAATACATAATAAATTATTTAATTTATAAAAATTAATATTATTAATAATGAAAGAAGTGCAGAATACATTTAAATCAATCGTTGAAAACCCAAGACATATTTTTAAACTTACAATACAGGGAATACTCGTCGGAATTTTTTCAGGTTTAATGGTATGTCTGTATAGATTTCTTTTATATGGTTCAGAAGATGTATTAAGAAGCTACTTGGCAATTATAAACAGTAATATTTTATACATTGCACTATTTTTCATATTTTTAGTTATTTTAGGTTTATTAACTGCTTTTCTTATGCGTTGGGAAAAGGACGCTATGGGAAGCGGTATTCCTCAGGTTAATGCTGAAACTAAGGGATTTTTAGATGTAAACTGGTATAAAACATTGTTTGCTAAAATCTTGGGTGGTGTTTTTACAGCTCTTGGTGGTTTGTCTCTTGGTCCTGAAGGTCCTTCTGTTCAGATTGGGGCAATGGCAGGTAAAGGTGTTTCTAAAATATTTAAGGAATCAAAAACCGATGAGCTAAGACTGATTCTTGTCGGTTCTGCTGTCGGTATCACTGCTGCTTTCAATGCTCCGTTGGCCGGTGTCGTATTTATCCTGGAGGAAATCAATCACGGTTTTGATAAAACTTTGGTCTTTATAGCTTTGGTATCAGAAATTGTCTCTGATTTTATATCAAAAATGATTTTCGGCCAGTCTACAGTATTGACGTTTCAAATATCAAACATTCCTCTTTCTTCATACTGGCTTTTGATTTTGCTTGGGTTGGTTTTGGGATTGCTTGGATATGCTTATAATGTGGGAATGATAAAAGCAGAGGATTTATGGGCTAAAATTCCAAATTTAAGTTTGGAAGTAAAATTCGTTTCAGTATTTCTTGTTTCAGGTGTTATTGCTTTAGTAATGCCTGAGATAAGCTGCGGCGGACATTATATGATGGGATTATTTGATGTGGCCATTCCATCATTAACATTGCTTTTAATTTATTTTGTTGGAAAATCACTATTTTCAATATTTTCATTTTCATCAGGTGCTCCCGGAGGTATATTTTTACCAATTTTGGTTTTAGGAGCTTATATTGGAGCTATTTTTGCATCCATTTTCATTCCGCTTTGCGGCCTTGACAATGCATTGGTCTATAAGTTTATCATTATTTCAATGGCAGGGTTCTTCACGGCAACAGTCAGGTCACCTATTACGGGCATTGTTCTGCTTTCAGAAATGAGCGGATCAACTGAATCTTTGGTTGCAATGCTTGTTGTCTGCCTAATAGCATATATTGTACCGACGCTTCTTGGTAATGAACCGATTTATGAGGCTTTACTTGATAGATTACTGGATAAGCGTCAGGAAAAATTCACTCCAGAACCTTCAAGGCATGTTTTGTCTGAATATATGGTTCCTCTGGACTGCAAATACATTGGCGTTGAAATTCAAAACATTCCATTTCCTAAAAATTCAATTGTAGTTTCTGTTATTCGAAATGGCAGCTATGTTATTGCAAAAGAAGACTTTAAGATAAATTATGGTGATCAAATTCATATTTTGACTGATGTCAATGATTTTCCATATGCCAATCGTGAAATAGAAGAGATTATTAACGGCAAAAAGCATTAATTATCCTCATGAGTTAATTCGAATATGCATTATTTTTAGAT
This sequence comes from Methanobrevibacter sp., assembly GCF_045636185.1. Taxonomy (GTDB): domain Archaea; phylum Methanobacteriota; class Methanobacteria; order Methanobacteriales; family Methanobacteriaceae; genus Methanocatella. The sequence goes on from NZ_JAZTXC010000068.1 coordinate 2,386, forward strand.
ATAATTTAAAATTTTAATTATTTCTTTCAATAAAATATAATTCTGCAAAGAAGTATTTAAATAATCAATCAGCCATTTCATTTCCTCAATAGAAATTCACTTAAAGATTGATGACAAATTATTAATCATGAATCCGATTTTCAAAAGACATTCAATTCGAAAATACAGTGATGTTGAAGTTACAGATGAACAGATTGAAAACCTTTTGAAGGCAGGTATGCAGGCACCATCTGCATGCAATCAGCAGGCCTGGGAATTTGTTGTAGTTAAAAATGATGAAGATAAAAAAGCCGTTTCAGAGATGCATAAATTCGCTAAACCGGCCGCTGAAGCTTCAAGATTGATTGTAGTTTTAGGCAATTTGAATGAGGCAAAAATTCAATCTATGGTTGAGCAGGATTTGGGTGCATGCTGTGAAAATATACTGCTTCAGGCAACTTATGAAGGTCTGGGTGCAGTGTGGTTAGGTTTTCATCCAATTGAAGACCGCAGTAAAAAATTAATGGATTATTTAGAAATCCCTGATTACTGCATTCCATTTGCTGTGATTTGTATTGGTTATCCTGCCTTTGAAAGTGAGCCTAAGCTAAGGTTTGATGAATCAAAAATACATTTCGATAAATATTAATCATGTCTCTGTTAGAAATTTTTAGGCAAATATAAATAATAATAAAACAATAATTTTAAATAATAACTTACATTGTAAGTTTAATATTTATTCGAGGTTAAATGATGGTAAGTGTAAACTTAGAAGCTAAAAAAACCGTAGATGTAATGATTGAAAAAGCAGATGCATTAAACATCGCAGTATCTACCTTAGATAATGGTGCTACTGTTTTAGATTGTGGTGTAAATGTAGATGGAAGTTTTAAAGCAGGTGAACTTTATACTAAAGTTTGTCTCGGTGGACTTGCAGATGTTGGAATTTCAATTCCTGGAGACTTATCTGAAAAATTCGCACTTCCTTCTGTAAAAATTAAAACTGACTCTCCTTCTATTTCAACCTTAGGTTCTCAAAAAGCAGGTTGGTCTGTAAGTGTTGGAGATTTCTTTGCATTAGGTTCCGGTCCGGCTCGTGCTATTGCTTTAAAACCGGCTGAAACTTATGAAGAAATTGATTACGAAGACAAAGATGCTGACTTAGCTATTTTAACTTTAGAAGCTGATGTATTACCTGGTGAAGATGTTGCACAGTACATTGCTGATGAATGTAATGTTGACGTTAAAAACGTTTACTTGCTTGTAGCTCCTACTTCTTCCTTAGTCGGATCCATCCAAATTTCCGGAAGAGTTGTTGAAAACGGAACTTATAAGATGTTAGAAGCAATTAAATTTGATGTAACAAAAGTAAAACATGCAGCAGGTATTGCTCCTATCGCACCAATTGATCCTGATGGATTAAAAGCAATGGGTAAAACTAACGACGCTGTTTTATTCGGTGGAAGAACTTACTACTATGTTGAATCTGATGAAAATGATGACATTGCTGATGTAGCTGCAAAATTACCATCATCCGCAGCTGACGGATATGGAAAACCATTCTTCGATGTATTTAAAGAAGCTGAATTTGACTTCTACAAAATCGATAAAGGAATGTTTGCTCCGGCTGAAGTTGTTATTAATGATTTGACTACTGGAAAAATCTACAAAGAAGGATTTGTTAATGCAGATTTACTTAAAAAATCCTTTGGTGTAGACGAATAATTTCAATTAGCTATCTTTTGATAGCTCTTTTTTTTTTACTTTTTTTACTAAATTTCTATTTTTTTGCTAAATTTTCTATTTTTTTACTATTAATTTTATATACTAGTTATTTAAAAAATATATTTAGCTCATTTTGAGTATAAATTATAAGGTGTATAACTATGGAATTTGGAGAAATATTTTCAAACGCTTTAAAGTACCCAGTTTCTGATTATCAAAAATTATTGATGGTGGGTCTTGTATTTATAGTAGCAAGTTTGCCTGCTGTACTTGCATTATTTGGTTTTTATAATAGTACATTTTCAACAATATGGTCAATTGTTAGTTTAATAATAAGTATATTGTTTTTAGGTTATGGATTAAGTGTTATAAGACAATCTATTGATTTGAATGATGAAATTCCTGCATTTGATTGGGCAAATAATCTAGTTGATGGTATTAAATCATTTGTAGTTAGTTTTGTTTACTATTTAGTTCCAGCTATTATTGTTTCTATAATCTCTATTATTTCACTTGGATCAGCTTTCAGCACTCTTCCAAAATCAGCTATTGATGCTATGGGTAATGCTACCACAACAAATGCTTTTATAAATGCTATTCCGCCTCAAACATGGGCGGCATTAGGTTATGGTTTAGCAGTTGTTGCTATCGTTGCTATTATCTTATTTATTATATTTGGTCTATTCCAAACAGTTGCAACATGTAGATTAGCTAAATATGGTAGTTTAGGTGAAGCTTTTGCTTTTGGTGAAGTATACGGGGATATCAAAAAAATAGGAATATTAAAATTACTTGGATTTTTAATAGTTTTAGCAATTATTGCATCTGTTATAGGTGCGGTTATTGGTTTACTTGCATTAATACCATTTATAGGTATAATTATAGGTTATTTAATTGGAAATTCATTTATTTTATTATTTGCTAATAGAGCTATTGGTTTATTATACTCTGATGTTGAATAAACCTATCCTCTTTTTTTCTTTTTTGGTGATATGACACAAAGTCACGATTTTTAAATTTTTTTTGCTTATTTTTTCTTTAATTTTATATACTACTTATTTTTAAAATATAATTAACTCTTCTTGAGTAAAATTTAAAGAGGCGTACATATGGAATTTGGAGAAATATTTTCAAATGCATTGAAGTACCCGATTTCAGATTATCAAAAATTATTGATTTTGGGTGTAATATTTGTAGTAATAAACTTGCCGAATGTTCTTTTAGGATTTAATATTCGTAGTAGAGAATTGTCACTTGTATGGATTGTCATATCACTTGTATTGAATTTAATCGTTTTAGGTTATGGATTAAGTGTTATAAAAGGTGCTATTAATTTGAATGATGAAATCCCAGATTTTGACTGGGTTAAAAACTTAGTGGATGGTGTTAAATCATTTTTAGTTATGTTTATTTATTACTTAATTCCATCTATTATTGTTTTAATAATTGGTTTTAGTTCATTTGGATCCTTTTTCAATGCAATTCCAAGTACAGTTTTTGCTCCTATTCAAAATATAACTACACCTCAGTCTGTGGCAAATGTTCCTGCTGCAACATGGCAACAAATGTTTAGTTCCATTCCTGCTGAAGCTTGGTCTACATTGGCAACTGGTTTAGCAATTACGGCTGTCATTGGAATTATTTTGTTTTTAATATTCGGTATTTTTGAAATAATTGCAGTATGCAGACTGGCAAAATATGACAGTTTCGGAGAAGCATTCAGTTTTGGTGAAATATTTGAAAACGTTAAGGAAATCGGATTTTTAAAACTAATTGGATTTTACATTGTTTTAGTAATCATATCTTCCATTATTGGTATTGTTACTGGTTTAATTTCAGGTATACCATTTGTTGGTATGATTATTGGTTATTTGGTTGGAAAATCATATAATTTGTTATTCAGAAGTAGAGCTATAGGTTTATTATACTCTGATGTCGAATAAACCTAACCTCTTTTTTTCTTTTTTTTTGATTATTTAAAATTTGTTCAATTTTAGAAATATTTATTAACATTTTTTTTAAGATATTTACACATGAAGGGAATTAGTAAACTCACGGCTGATGTGGATGTAGCAGAGTTCGTTGAAGAATATGTGGATGTTGAAAAGTTTCAGGGACTTTGTAAGGATTGTGAGGATTATGGAAATAACTGGAGTTGCCCTCCTTTTGATTTTGATGTAATGGATGTTTGGAATTCCTATGATAAGTTTAAACTCATTGCATTTAAAATTGATTTTGATGATGATGAATTATCAAATGAATATTCTGATAAGGAACTAGATTTCATTTTAAAAAGATTGGAAAGGATGAAAATCAAGTTAATGAATGATATCTATGCTCTTGAAGATGAAAATTCATATGCATTGTTTTTGGGCAAATGTAATCTGTGCATGAAATGTACTCGTGAATTTGGAATGCCTTGTAAAATGCCATTTAAAATGAGATATTCAATTGAATCTTTAGGTGGAAATGTAGACCAATGTATTGAAGATATATTTGGTTTTGAAATACAATATGCTCAAAACAACCGCCTGCCTGAATACTTAATTTTTGCTGGCGGATTATTGTACGAAAAGAAAAGTAATTAATTATTAATTTTGGTATAGGTTATTATTATTTTTGATAAAATTAATAACTATTTTATATAAGAATTCATATATAATTAATTGGTGATAACATGAAAGTTAGTATTATCGGTGGAACCGGTCCTCAAGGCCTTGGTATTGGTGAAAGATTAGCAATTGAAGGTGTTGATGTTATCATTGGTTCTAGAAAAGAAGAAAAAGCTTTAGAAGTTGTTGAACAAGCAAAAAAAGACTTGGCTGACTATGATTTATCAACTATGTGTGGTATGGCAAATGAAGATGCTGCAAAAGAAGGTGACATTTTAATCATAACAGTACCTTTAGCTGCACAAAAACCAACTGTTGAGGGAATTAAGGAATTCTGTAAAGACAAAATTGTTATGGATGCAACAGTACCATTGGAAACTGCTATTGGTGGAAAACCATTCAGATTTATTGACTTGATGGAAGGATCTGCTGCTGAAAGAACTGCATCTATCCTTGAAGGAACCGGTGCAAAGGTAATCTGTGCTTTCTGTAATATTTCAAACTCTCACTTATCCAATATTCCGGCTGAAATTGACTGTGACTGTTTAATTGCCGGTGATGATAAGGAATCCAAAGAGGTTGCTGCAGAACTTATTAATAAAATACCTGGAATCAAAACCATTGACTGTGGTATTTTAGAAAAAGCAAGAATAATTGAAAAAATCACTCCATTATTAATCGGATTGAACATTAAATATAAATCCCATTATGGTGGTTTAAGAATTACTGGAATTAACTTTGATTAATTCTACTCTTTTTTCTTTTTTTTTGATAAAATGGATGAATTGGAAAGTTTAATTGGAAAATCTATTTCTGAAATTGATGAAGAAATTATCAAATCCTTAAAAAGCATTGATTTTAAGGTAGCTATTCTGGAATACAAATATAAGAACTGCGGTCAGAGATATCCCATACATCCATTTAAACTGGATATTATTGATTATAATAATGTCATTTCATTTGATGAGCTGATTTATTTTAGAAAAATATTTATTTTCTGGCATTTTAAAGGTCAGATTACGGATATTGAAGTGTTTGACATTACTTCGGATTTGGATAAATTAAAAGCAGATTATGATTTGATTGTGAGTAAAATTGAAAATAATGAGGCTTTTAACTTGCGCCAGGGGGATACAAAATATTTGGCTGCAAAAAGATTAAATGAAACCCTGGTTTTAAATGATAAAAAGGTAAATAAACGGGAATTTGTTTTAAAAAAGTCATATCTTCAAAAAATTTTAAATGAAATTAAATTCAATTATTAAAGAGCATGACAAGATAATTTTATTATTGCAGTTGTAATGCTTCTTATATGATTATTTGTTATCCTAGATATGGTTTTGCTGTAGTTTTCCTCTCTTAAATGATACATTTAGGTAATTTGTAAAAAAACTTTATAAACTATAATTTTTAAAATATTTATCATTGAATTAAGGATGTAAAAATATGGTATCTGTAAATGAATTTCCAATATCAAGTGCAAATGATATTCCAGGATTTAGAATTGTTGAAACTAAAGGTTTTATTTATGGTTTAACTGTTAGAAGCAGAGGAGCCGGTGGTCAAATCGGTGCTGGAGTCAAATCCATTTTTGGTGGTGAAATCAGACAGTATGTTACTATGATGGAAGAATCCCGTGACGAAGCATTAGCTAGAGCAATTGATCATGCAAAAGAGTTAGGTGCAAATGCTATTGTGGCTATCAGATTTGATTCAAATGAAATTTCTCAATCAATGCAAGAAATCTTAGTTTACGGAACTGCTGTTGTTGTTGAGAAAGAATAGGGATTTTTCTCTATTACTTATTTTTTTTGATTTTAGATAGAAAATCAAACTGTCACATATCTTATTTCAAATTAAGAAATCATTCAATTTTTCTTGATATAATTTTTTTTAGAAAATCTTTTTTATTTAAAATGACAAAATTACATTTCATAATAATGTTTGTTATTTCATGTTGTTGGAAAATTAAATCCAAAAACATTAATGTTAAATATTGTTATTATTAAAAAATAGGATGGATATATTATGAAATCGAAATATATTTTTAGTTTATTCTTAATCATGTTTTGTTTAGTCTCTTTAGCTAGTGTGTAGGCTAGCGAAGATTTTAATCAAACAATTGGGGATAATGTAGATATGATTTCAGATGTCTCCGGAGGTACTTTGGGAGTATCTTTGGATGATGTAAGTAATGATACATTATCTGTATCAAATGATGAACAAATTTTGGCTGTGGGTAATAGCTGGTATGTAAATGCCAGCAATACTGGTCCTGATAGAGATGGATCACAAAGTAATCCATTCAATAATTTAAATGAAACCTTTAATTCTCCTAATCTTAATGATGGAGATACAATTTATATTGCTGGTGGAACATACACCGGTGAGAAAAATACAAATTTGGAAATTAATAAAAAGTTGAATCTGGTTAACTGGGGAAACGATGAAGTAATATTTGATGCTCAATATTTAAGCAATATTTTTACTATTAATGTAAATGAATTTAATGTTACAGGAATAACCTTTAAAAATGGAAATAATACTAATCTGTCTTCTTATGGTGGAGAAGCACTTTTTTTCGCTTATGGTTTAATAAATAGTCACATTGATGCAACATTTATTAATAATACCGTAACGGTTAATGAGTTTAATGCCTGTATTGGTGGAGGTGCAATTTGTTTTATGGGTAATGTTGACAATTGTACATTCAATAGTAAATTTGAGGATAATAGTATGGTATCTACCATTGCACATTCAGAATTTGATGCTGTTGGTGGTGGTGCTATCTGTTTTATTGGTAATGTTACCAACTCTATTTTTAACAGTGAATTTATAAATAATACCTTTTTATCTGATAAATACTCTTTTTGTAGTGGTGGGGGAGCTATATTTTTCGCACGAAAAGATACTAAAGTTAAAAATGTTACTTTTAATGGAAAATTTATAAATAATTCCGTTAACGCCCCTAATGCTTGGGGTGGTGCAATTGATTTACTGAGTGAGGTTATAGATTCCAATTTCAATGCTGAGTTTACAGGTAATTATATAAATGGTGATGATGGTGCAGGTGGTGCAATTGCTATTCTTTCTAACATAATCAATACTAATATGGGGGGTATTTTTAAAAATAATATCATAATTTCCACTACTAATTATTACCTTTATGGTGGTGGTGCACTTTATTTTTATTCTTCTTTATATAAATCCAATATTACTGGTGTTTTCGTAGGTAATATTGCATCTTTTGGTGGTTCACTTTATTTTAGATCAGCATCTGACATTAATAAAATTAATGCTACTTTTATAAATAATACTGCATATTATGGTGGTGCAGTTTATTATATGGATACTTTTACTAATACTAATATCAGTGGAAGATTTATAAATAATAAAGCTGCTAATGGTGGTGCCATTTTTATTAAAGAACTTTCTTTCTTTGTCTCTATAGTAGACTCTGATAATATTGATGCGGAGTTTATTAATAATTCTGCTGTTAGGTATGGTGGTGCAATCTGTATTGCAAAAATTATTGAAAATTCTAACATTTCAGGTACTTTTAAAAATAATACCGCATCTATTGGTGGTGCTATTTATATTTATACTGATAGATATTGGAAAAATAATAAAATTAATGCTAATTTTATAGGAAATAATGCTACTAAAGGTGCTGCAATTTTTACGGATAGTGACTCTGTTAATAATGAAATAAATTCTAACTTTATAGATAATTCTGCTAATGAGGGAGCTACTATTTATATTAATGGTAATAGTCAGGATGATTCAATATTTAATTCATTATTTGTAAATAACACTGCAAATTCAATTATTTATGTTGAAAACGGTAATACTAAAATATATGATAATATTTTCTTGAATAATGAGAAGGATTATGATATCGTTTCCAGTATTGATAATTTTGATATGTTAAATGTTACTAATAACTGGTTTGGACATAATGCAACCAATTATGAAGACGGACCAAGTATAGATGGACCTATAAACTGTGATACATGGTTGTTCTTAAATGCTACAGCCGATCCAGAATCAATTACCTATTTGGAAACATCTGAAATTACCTTTAATTTATTCGTGTACAATAATAAAACAGGATCTACTAATGAAAAATATGATGATACTCGATTAGAACCAGTTAATTTAACAATTACTTCAACTAATGGTGATGTTGATAAAAAAACCGCTAAATTTGGTGATATATTAATATTTACTCCAACTTTGTGTGGAACTGGTAGTGTAACTGCATCTGTTGAAGATGCTTATGATACTATTGAATTGGAAATCACAAAAGTTGACCCGGGATTATCTGTGGTAGTTGATCCTTATGAGATTGATTATGGTGATAATGCAACTATTAGTCTTTCTTATAATGAATATGCAACAGGAACAGTTAATATAACATTAATTGGTGAAAAGCAAAATTATACATTTACAGACATTCCTTTAAACGAAACAATTACCATTTCTGATACTATAATGCCTGTTGAATATAAGGTATCTGTTTCATATTCTGGTGATGACAACTTCAATAATGTAACTAAAAATAGTGAAGATAATTTAATTGTCAATGACATTGAAATTTTGGTTGATAGTTTAACTAAGTATTATCATGGAAAAGAAGCATTAAATGTTAGTGTAGTTAATAGTAAAGGAAATCCTAGTCCGAATAAAACAGTTGAAATCACTATCAACGGTGTAACATACAACAGAACTACTGATGAAAATGGTAATGCTGTATTAAACATTAATTTGAATCCTGGTGAATATCCTGTTACCGTTGCTTTTAAAGACAAGTCAACTGATGCAACTGTTACTGTTTTACCAACTATTAATGCAACAGATCTTGAAAAAGTTGTTTTAAGTGACAGGCAATTCTATGCTACATTTTTAGATAGTGAAGGAAATTACCTTAAAAACGGAACTGCGGTTAAATTCAATATTCATGGTATTGAATACACACGTTATGTTTCAGGTGATAAAGGTTTAGCTAAATTGAATATTAATTTGATACAGGGAGATTATGTTATCACTTCCATCAATTTGGTTACCGGCGATATGCTTTCTAACAATATTTCAGTTATCCCAAGAATCATTGAAAACTATGATATAACTAAATACTTCAGAAATGGAACTATTTTCTCAGTTAAAATCATAGATGATGATTATAAAGTTGCTGGAGCGGGAATTGCAGTTACATATAACATCCACGGAGTATTCTACACACGTTATACTGATAGTGATGGTATTGCTAGATTAAATATTACTTTAGAACCTGGTGAATATATCATTACCAGTGAATGTAAAGGTTGTATGGTGTCAAATACTGTTACTGTTCTTCCAGTTTTAATAGCTGACGATGTTACAATGAAATATGGTGACGGAACCAAATTTGTAGCGAAATTATTGGATGGTCAGGGTAATGCATTCCCTAATCAGAAATTAAACTTCAACCTTTTTGGAGTATTAAATGAAGCTATAACTGATTCAAATGGTATTGCTCGCATTCCAATTACATTACAGCCTGGTGAATATTTAATGACCTCTACCTATGGAGGTAATGGTGCACTAGCGGTAAATAAAATAACAATTACTAGTTGAGATTAACTCTCAACTCTTTTTTTCTTTTTTAAAAATCATTAAAAATATCCAAATCAACTTCTTTTTGAGTATTTTCATAAAAATGAGCTAAATCACGGCCATGTACAAAGATGTGGCTTACAGTTATGGCAACACTCATTTCATAGTTTTTATTTACTTTTCCCCATGTAATTAATGGCTGAATTGCATGTCCGTTAACTTCACCGGATGTTATCATGTCAAAATCAATCCATGGGATGCAGGAAAAGTTGGCAATGTTGGTAAAGTCTCTTTGAGTCATATCCAGACTAAATCCTTCCTTTTTACAGGTTAATATGTCAGATTTCAATTCCTGAACATGATCATGCCATTTTAATATATTTTCAGGTGGTTTAACTCTCATTTCTTGATATGTTTCTGAATCTTCATCCATTATTGGTGTAACTCCATCCAAATAATCATATTCAATAGCTTCCCCATCAAGAATTCTTTTTTTCAAATTGGGGACTGAATTAACACCATTAATCAAACAACCAAGGCTTAAAATGAAAAATGAGTAATCATTTTCTTTAGAGTATTTCCATAGGTTTTCGACATTGATTCGTGCAGACATTGAATATCTTGCAGATTTGAAGTTTTTAAATGGGTTATTTTTTAAGTCAAAATCAATTTTTTTCATAATAATACCTTAATTATTTATATATTTATTAATATATTATATATTGTTAAATAATTTAATTAAGGTTTTGTTAAAATGAAAGTAGTAATTGTCGGTGGGGGAGCTGGAGGAATATCAACAGCTTCTAATATCCGTAAAATTGACAAAGATTGTGAAATTGTTGTTCTGACTAGGGATGATAAAGTTGCATACTCACCATGTGCTATTCCTTATGTATTGTCCGGAACAATCAAGTCTTTTGATGATATTATAATGAGAACTCCTGAAGATTATAAGGAAAAAAATATTGATATTGTAACTGAAGTTGAAGTTACAGCTGTTGACAGCGATAAAAAAACTGTAACTTACGAATCTAAATCTAAATCCAAAACTATTACTTATGATAAATTAGTATTGGCTACTGGAGGAAAACCATTTGTTCCTCCGATGGAAGGAGTGGATTTGGATGGTGTTTATCAAATTAGAAATATTGAAGATGGTAAAAGAGTTCAAAAAGCAATGGAAAATGCAAAAAGTGCTATCATAACTGGTGCAGGTTTAATTGGTATTGAAATTGCTTATGCATTAACCAAACAGGGATTAAATGTTACATTAAGTGAAATGTTGCCTCAAATTGTACCAAGATCACTTGATAAGGACATGTCTGATATTTTAGTTAAGTACCTTGAAATGGAAGGAATTAATGTTGTTTTAGGCAAACCAATTACTAAACTTATTGGTGATGGAAAAGTGGAAAAGGCATGTTTCGGCGATGAAGATATTATTGATGCAGACATGGTTATTTTGGCTACAGGTGTAAGAGCAGAACTTGAGTTGGCCAGAATGGCAGGATGTGAAATCGGAAGATGGGCCATTCTTGTAAATGATAGGATGGAAACTTCAGTAGAAGACATATATGCTGTTGGAGACTGTGTAGAATCAAAAGATTTGATTTTAGGATCCAATACCATCAGCCAATTAGGTACAACTGCTGTTCGTGAATCAAAAACATTGGCTCGTACAATATGTAATAAAAAATCTAAATTTAATCCAGTTTTAAATTCAATGGTCTCTAAAGTAGGAAAACTTGAATTTGGTGCAGTGGGTTATACTACTAGCTTTGCTCAGCAAAATAGAATCAGACCTGTTGTTCAAAAAGTTGAAGCACTTACCAGAGCCCGTTATTACCCTAATGCAAAACCTATGGATATTAAAGTTATTTGTGATGGAAATGGAACTATTATCGGTTGCCAAATCATCGCTGAAGAAAGAGTGGCTGAAAGAATTGATACAATGACTTTGGCTATTACTGAAGGTTTAACCTGCTTTGATTTGTCAAATATGGAATTTGCTTATGCGCCGCCGGTATCAATGGTTACAGATCCGTTAATTCTTGCTGTTGAAGAAGTTAGTAAAAAATTTAATTAAATGGAGGGAATATTTATGGCAGAAAATCCACATCACGGTCATGGTCATGGTCATGGAGCCCAAATGACTCCTGAACAACAAAAACAAATGATTGAACAAGAAATAAAATTATCAAGAAACTTAGGTCAAATTAAATATAAAATAGCTGTTATGAGTGGAAAAGGTGGAGTAGGAAAGTCTACTGTTGCAGCCAATCTTGCAGAAACTTTTCAAAAGTTAGGATTCTCAACTGGTATCTTGGATGCAGATATCCATGGACCTAACATTCCAAAAATGTTGGGTCTTGAAGGTGAAGATTTATTCGTTAATGAAGACCATTTCATGATTCCTGTTGAAGCTCCAAGTGGCTTGAAAGTAATGTCAATGGCATTTATGATTGATAGTATTGACACTCCAATTATCTGGAGAGGACCACAAAAATCAGGTTCCATTAAACAGTTAATTGCTGATGTAGCATGGGGGCCTCTTGATGTTTTAATCATTGATAACCCTCCGGGAACTGGAGATGAACCATTGACAGTTTTACAGACAATTCCAAATCTTGATGCTGTAATCATGGTAACAACACCAAATGTAGTGTCACAGGAAGATGTTTTAAAATGTGTAAAAATGGTTAACATGTTAAATGTGGATAATATTGGCCTTGTTGAAAACATGGCATATTATATTTGCCCACACTGTGGCGAAAAATTAAACATTTTCGGTGAAGGTGACGGTAAAGCATTCTCTGAAGAAATGGAAATTGAATATCTTGGAGATTTGCCGTTAACTGAAAAAGTCAGTGATTCACCAAATCAGGATGGTGTTGTATCAACACTTGATCCGGATAGCGAAGTGTCAAAAAGCTTTGAAGAATTTGTTGGAAAAATTAAAGATAGTTTTTTCAAAGATGAGTAATGTAGCTAACGCTGGCTATGTTGATTAGATATCCTAAAAAATTAGGATCATCTATCTTTTCTATTTTTTTAATTGCATAATCCTTATTTTCATCCATTTCATTTAATCTGTAGTATTCCATTCCACGTTCGTACTCAAGCAAATCAGTAAAAATAGGAATTACATATTGTCCGTCATTGGCATAGGGAATGGTTAATGTTTCATTATTTTCAATAGACACTATAAATGTATTCTTGCTTAAATAATCTTTAATTTCAAGGTCTGTTTTTTCAATCATTTCATGGTTTTCGTTTTCCCCATGAAGATAGCTCATATTAATCATTTGCTTAAGTTCCGGGTGTTTGATGTCTTCAATTTTCATTGTTAATAGTTTCAATTTTATATTATTTAATTTTTAATCTTGCTTATTTTTTCAGGTTGTAATAATTTTCAGTAGACACTATAAAT
>NZ_JAZTXC010000069.1:0-3469 GCF_045636185.1 Methanobrevibacter sp.
AATCTTTCTCTTGAAATTACTTCTTCAACAACTTCATATCCTAAATCACGAGCTATTGTCATGATGGAATCTCTAGTAATTCCTTTGAGATTGGATGAAGACATTGCAGGAGTGAATAATTTTTCTCCTTCAACGAGGAATATGTTTTCACCGCTTCCTTCAGAAACGTGACCTTCATAATCTAGCATGATAGCTTCATCATAACCGTTATCAATAGCTTCAAGTTTAGCTAATTGAGAATTCATATAGTTTGCCCCACATTTTGCAAGAGCCGGGAAAGTATCCGGTGCAGGTTTTCTCCATGATGAAACACCAATATCTACACCATTAGCCATTCCTTCTTCACCGAGGTATGAACCCCATTCCCAAGCAGCAATAACAACATTTACAGGACAGTTTAAAGGATTAACACCTAATTCACCATATCCTCTGAATACAATAGGGCGTATATAACCTGATTCTAAATCATTTACTCTCATAGTTTCTTTGATTGCCTCTGCAATTTCCTCCTCAGTATATGGAATTGGTATTTTGTATATTTTTGCAGAGTCGAATAATCTGCGCACATGTTCTTTTAAACGGAAAACAGCTACACCATTTTCATTATTATATGCACGTATACCTTCAAAAACACTTGTTCCATAATGGACTACATGAGAAAGTGAGTGGATTGTTGCATCTTTCCAGTCAACGAATTCTCCATCCATCCATACTTTACTTGCTGTATCATCCCAAGCCATATTTATCACTTCTTTTTTTCTAAATAATTAATATTGAATTATTCTTATATATAATTAATGAAAAAAATAAATGAACATTTTATAATATTAGATTTTAAAAGAATCTAACGAAACACTTATATAATATTATGTTCATAATATATATTGTTGGTTCCGTGGTCTAGTGGTATGATACCTCCCTTACAAGGAGGGGATCACGAGTTCGAGTCTCGTCGGAACCACTACTTTTTTTATTTATTTTATTTCACACAACAACATTTTTAGCAAAATTTTTTCAAAAATTACTGAAAATTTAGTTTAATCTAAATTAAATAAATTATAAATTTTTTCTTAATAACTATTGATGAATACAAAAATAATTCTCAAGACTAAACTATGTACAGTTTTTTATGAAAATATTAATTTATAGTATAGAATAATTAAATAATAAGATTTAAATAATTTTCCCATCATATAGTTAATTACAAATATAGGAGATATTTAATATGGTAGTTAAAATTGCTATTATAAAAAGTGGTAACATTGGTACTTCACCTGTTATCGATTTGTTGTTAGACGAAAGAGCAGACAGACCAAATATAGATGTAAGAGTATTTGGATCTGGAGCAAAAATGAACCCTGAACAAGTAGAAGATGTAGTTCCTAAAATAGACGCATTTGGACCTGACTTCGCAATATTCATTTCTCCAAACCCAGGAGCACCTGGTCCTGCTAGAGCAAGAGAACTCTTATCTGAAAAAGATTTACCTGCAATCATCATCGGTGACGCACCAGGTAAAGGTAAAAAAGATGAAATGGATGAACAAGGTTTAGGTTACATTATTGTAATGTCTGACCCAATGATTGGTGCTAAAAGAGAATGGTTAGACCCAACTGAAATGGCTATCTTCAACGCAGATATCTTAAAAGTATTAGCAGAAACCGGAGCATTAAGATTAGTACAAAAAACTATTGACGGTGTAATTGCTGCTGCTGACGCTGGAGACGCTATCGAATTACCAAAACTCATTATTACTGCTGAAAAAGCTGTTGAAGCTGCTGAATTTGCTAACCCATACGCAAAAGCAAAAGCTATCGCTGCATACGAAATGGCTGGATCTGTCGCAAACTTAGACATGAAAGGTTGTTTCATGACCAAAGGATTCGAAAACTTCATTCCTTTAGTTGCTGCTGCACACGAAATCGCTGCTGCTGCTGCTAAATTAGCACAAGAAGCAAGAGAACTCGAAAAATCCAACGACACTGTTTTAAGAACTCCTCACATGAAAGAAGGAAACGTTGGATGCAAAACCGACTTAATCTCAAAACCAGAATAAGTAGATTAACTTCTACTTATTTTTTTAACTTTTTTTAAAAATTTCCTAAAAATAAGATAATATAATGGAAAGATTCCATTATAATTATATAACACCTTTTGTTGATGGCATTTGGTCATGTTCTACTTTTATAGCATCTTTTAGAGCTTTTGCAAATGCTTTAAAAATAGCTTCACATTTATGGTGATCGTTTTCGCCTTGAACTTCTCCATAAATATTTAATTTAGCAGAAGAGGCAAATGATTCAAAGAAATGGATAACAATAGCTGATGTCATGTCCCCAATTTTCTCATTTGTAAAGTTTAAATTCATGTTACAATAGCTTCGTCCACTTATATCAACTGCAATAGTTGCAACGGATTCATCCATAGGCACAATTGCATGAGCCATTCTTTTAATACCTATTTTTTCACCAATAGCTTCAAGAAAAGCTTGTCCAAGTAAAATACCAACATCTTCAATTGTATGATGATCATCGACTTGAATATCTCCTTCAGCGATTACCTCCAAATCAATCATGCTGTGTTTTGAAAATGATTCCATCATATGATCGAAGAAATTTATGCCCGTGGAAATATTATAGTTTCCGACACCGTCAAGATTCATTTTAATTTTTATATCCGTCTCAGATGTTTTACGTTCAACATTTGATATTCGACTCATAATATTACCTACCAAATAATTAATTTTACCTTAAAGCATTTAGTCTTTTGGCCCATCACGTATAATTTTAATGCAGTCTGTAGGGCATTCCATTGCACATAAAGTACAAACATGACAATATCTTAAATCTAATATATGTGCAATGTTAGTAACTTTCCAAATTTTGGCTGCTTTTGGACAAATCTCATAACATTTACCACAGCCAATACATTTAGATTCATCAATTTCGATTTGTAACATGACATCACCAATTAAATAATTACAATTTTAGAGTAGCTACAGACATGGCTTTAAATCCAATATAAATTTCTTTACCAATAGTGAGATTTAATTCCTTTTCAGCAGATACTGTGATATCAGAATAGAAATTAACTCCTCCAACATCGACATTTACACGAATAATCTCATTATTGAGTCTCATTTCGACAATAGTACCCTTAATTATATTACGAATACTGGACTTTTGAGGTTCCAACATTAAAAATATATTGTCATAACTGATTAATGCCAAAACTTTATCGCCAACTTCATAATTTTTATTTAAAGGAATATTAACTTCAAAATTTGTCATTCTAACAGTCATGACTCCTTTTGATTCATCAATTGCTAAAACTTCTGCTTCAATTTCATTAACATCCTTATGAAGCTCCATAATCGCATTAATTTTTTTACATTCTTTTAAAATAGAATATCCCTCTTCAGTCAAGGTGGTTCCTCCACCGCCACCTTTACCTCCTTTAGTCGTATTAA